>NZ_BCWL01000048.1 GCF_001592185.1 Bergeriella denitrificans NBRC 102155 | reverse complement strand
TAACTTCTCCGACTATACCGATGAAAGCCGCCGCGATTGACAAAAAAAAAGCCGTCTGAAAAATCGGTTACGCTCGGTAATCCATTTTCAGACGGCTTTTTGATACTGCGCCGCTTTTTAGCCGCAACGGCTGAAAAGCGTACTACACACACGGATTAGCGGTGGTAATTCGGCGCTTCTTTGGTAATCTGCACATCGTGAACGTGGGATTCGCTCATACCGGCAGAAGTGATTTCCACAAACTCGGCTTTTTCGTGCATTTCCGAAATGCTGGCGCAGCCCAGATAGCCCATACTGGAGCGCAGGCCGCCCAGCAGCTGGTGGATAATGTTGATAATCGGGCCTTTAAACGGCACGCGGCCTTCGATACCCTCCGGCACATATTTATCGGTATTGTCGGTTTTATCTTGGAAATAGCGGTCGGCCGAGCCTTGGCTCATTGCACCCAGCGAACCCATGCCACGGTAAGATTTGTAAGAGCGGCCTTGATACAGCTCGATTTCGCCCGGGGCTTCTTCCGTGCCTGCGAACATACCGCCCAGCATCACGCAATACGCGCCGGCAGCCAAGGCTTTGGCAATGTCGCCGGAGAAGCGGATACCGCCGTCGGCAATCAGAGGCACGCCTGTGCCTTTCAAGGCTTCGGCCACATTGTGAATGGCCGTCAGTTGCGGCACGCCTACGCCCGCCACGATACGGGTGGTACAAATCGAGCCCGGGCCGATACCCACTTTAACCGCATCCGCACCGGCAGCCACCAAGTCCAAAGCGGCTTGGGCCGTAGCGATATTGCCGCCAATCACCTGCACTTGCGGGAAGTTTTGCTTCACCCATTTTACGCGGTCAATCACGCCTTGGCTGTGGCCATGGGCGGTATCGACGACAATCACGTCCACACCGGCTTCCACCAAGGCTTTGACACGCTCTTCGGTATCGCCGCCCGTACCCACCGCCGCGCCTACGCGCAAACGGCCTTCGGCATCTTTGTTGGCATTCGGAAACTCGGTGGTTTTCACGATGTCTTTTACCGTAATCAAGCCTTTGAGCTCGTCTTTATCATTCAACACCAACACGCGCTCGACTTTGTGCTGATGCATCAATTCGCGGGCTTCTTCAATGCTTGTACCCTCGGCCACAGTTACCAAACACTCGCGCGGGGTCATAATCGCCGATACCGGCAAATCCAGACGGCTTTCAAAACGCAAATCGCGGTTGGTGACAATACCCACCACTTTGCCGTTTTCCACCACCGGCAAACCGGACATCTTGCGCTTGCGCTCGGCACGCAGCTTCAGCAAATCGCCGATTAACACATCGGGCGCAACAGTCACCGGGTCTTTAACGATGCCGCTTTCGTGGCGCTTCACTTTGGAAACGGCACGCGCCTGCAGCTCGGGCGTCATGTTTTTATGGATAATGCCGATGCCGCCCTCTTGCGCCATCGAAATGGCCAAACGGGCTTCGGTTACAGTATCCATTGCGGCAGAAAGCAGGGGGGCGTTGAGCGAGATTTCGCGGGTGAGTTTGGTTTGAAGCGTGACGTCGCGCGGCAGCACAGTTGAATGTGCGGGAACCAGTAAAACGTCGTCAAAGGTGTAGGCTTTTTCTACGATACGCATGATGCTCGGGCTTTCCAGTTTGTGCAAGATGCATCGCATTATACCATGCGCGCCCGCATAAAATCCAGCCGCAAAAAAGCCGTCTGAAAACCCGACTACGCTCGATAAGCGATTTTTCAGACGGCTTTATTTCATCATGAATATCCCGACACTTACCTTGAAATCCATATCGAACGACGCTTGTTTGCCGTCCCGCTCAATCGCTTTCGGAATAATGGAAGCGTAAGGCAATCAGCCAAATACCGCTATCATCGGCGCGGTAAACGATACGGTGCTCTTGAGTAATGCGGCGGCTGTAATAACCGCTCAGGCTGTGGCGCAGCGGCTCAGGCTTGCCGATGCCCTCAAACGGATTGCGCTGCATATCCTTAATCAGCGTATTGATGCGTTTTAATACCGCTTTATCGTTTTGCTGCCAATACAGATAATCGGCCCATGCATCTTCGGTAAAGTGCAGGGTCATTCTGCCAACTCTCTAATCGTGGTTTTACCGGCTTCTACTTCGGCAATGCCTTTAGCCAAACGCGCGGCCATAGCGGGATTGGAAAGCAAATAAGCTGTTTCAGTCAGGGCGTTGTATTCGGCAATATCAAGCAATACCGCAGCCGACGCGCCGCTGCGTGTAATCAATACCGGCTCGGCATTATCGGCGACACGATCCAGCATAGCCGCCATATTTTTGCGGAAATCAGAAGCATGAACGGCAAACATGGGTATCTCCATTAATCAACTTTTGTACTTGATTATGTACAACGAAAACAGGTTTGTCAATCCGGCAGGGAAATATAGGTTAAAGGCAAAATAACGCCGCATTATGCTTATTTTATCCGCCACATTTCATTGAAACACCTGATAAAATCACCTTCCCCTGCCCCCACACCCGCATAAATTGTCAACAAAGCCGTCTGAAAAAATGTTAATATGCCGTTGATTTTCCGTTTGGATGCCGCTATGAATTCTTTACTCCAGCAACTGCAACCCTATCCTTTTGCCCGCCTGCGCGAAGCCATGCAAGGCTTGGAAGCGCCGGCCGGTATGACGCCCGTTCCCCTGCATATCGGCGAGCCGAAGCACGCAACGCCTAAAGTCGTTACCGATGCGCTGGCCGCTTCGCTCTCCGAGCTGGCCGCCTACCCGCTGACTGCCGGCCTGCCCGAATTGCGCCGCGCCTGCGCCGACTGGCTGCGCCGCCGCTACGACGGCCTGAGCTTGGATGCCGATACCGAAATCCTGCCGGTATTGGGCAGCCGAGAAGCGCTGTTTGCCTTTATCCAAACCGTGCTCGACCCCGTTGCGGGCGAAGAGAAACCCGTTGTCATCAGCCCCAATCCGTTTTACCAGATTTATGAAGGCGCTACGCTGCTCGGCGGCGGCGAAATCTATTTTGCCGACTGCCCTGCGCCCAAGTTCAACCCCGATTGGCGCAGCATCGGCGAAGATGTCTGGCGGCGCACCAAAGCCGTTGTCGTCTGCTCGCCCAATAACCCCAGCGGCAGCGTGTTGCAGCTGGAAGACTGGCGGGAAATTTTCGAGTTGCAAGACCGCTACGGCTTTGTGATTGCTTCCGACGAATGCTATTCCGAAATCTATTTCGACGGCAACAAGCCCATAGGCTGCCTGCAGGCGGCTGCCGAACTGGGACGCAGCAACAAAGGGCTGGTGATGTTTACCAGCCTTTCCAAGCGTTCCAATGTACCCGGCCTGCGCTCCGGCTTTGTGGCCGGTGATGCCGCCCTGCTGAAAGATTTTCTGCTTTACCGCACCTATCACGGCAGCGCCATGAGCCTGCCGGTGCAGCGCGCCAGCATCGCCGCGTGGAACGATGAGCAGCACGTCATCGAAAACCGCCGCCTGTATCAGGAAAAATTCGCCAAAGTCATTCCGATTTTGCAGCAGAAATTCCAAGTGAAAACGCCTGATGCCTCGTTTTACGTTTGGCTGAAAATCCCCGACGGCGACGACTTGGCTTTTGCCCGCATGCTGTGGCAGCAGGCTGCCATCCAGGTTTTGCCCGGCCGCTTTCTGGCCAGAGACGGCCGCCACGGCAACCCCGGCCAGGGCTATGTCCGCATCGCGCTGGTGGCCGATGTCGAAACCTGCGTTAAAGCGGCGAAAACCATCGTGGCGCTGTATCAGGGCGGAGAAGCCTAAACGACTGCTTTAGATGTAAAGCCATAAAAAGAAGATGCTGCTCCGATGGAAGCGGTATCTTCTTTTTTTAATGTGTTCAAAAATAAAAAAAGCCGTCTGAAAACAGCCATATTGCGTTTTCAGACGACTTTTCTTGATGCAAAATGCAAAAGCGATTAAGCGCGTTTGCGGAATTCGCCGGTGCGGGTATCGATTTCGATTTTGTCGCCGTTTTCGATGTAAGCCATCACTTGGATTTCGGCGCCGCCTACCAGGCGTGCGGTTTTCATCACTTTACCGGAAGTATCGCCTTTAACCGCAGGCTCGGTGTATTCCACTTCGCGCACGATAATGGTCGGCAGCTCTACGGAAATCGGGTTGCCTTCGTAGAAGGTCACTTCGCATTGGTCTTCCATGCCGTCAACGATGAATTTCAATGCGTCGCCGATGTTTTCGGCTTCGATTTCGTATTGGTTGAACTCTTCGTCCATAAATACATACATCGGATCGGCAAAGTAGCTGTAAGTACAGTTTTTGCGCGACAATACCACAACATCAAATTTGTCGTCGGCTTTCACGATGGTTTCGCTGGCTGCGCCGGTCAGCAGGTTTTTCAGTTTCATGCTGACTTTAGCAGAGCTGCGGCCGCCTTTGATGTATTCGGTTTTTTGTACGACCATCGGGTCGTTGCCGATCATAAATACGTTACCGGCGCGCAGTTCTTGTGCTGTTTTCATAATAAATTTCCGTTGATAGGTGAAAAATAAACGCGCTATTTTAGCTTATCTTGGGCGAATTTGGCTAGTTTTTCTAATGCGGAAGGCTGCGCGGCAATAAACGCCCGCCAAGCCTCCGCCGCCTGCCGCCAGCTGTCGTGCCCGGCCAGCAGCGTCTGCCAATTTTTCAGACGGCTTGCCGCGTCCAAAACCGTGCCGCCGTTCAACTCGTCCGACAAAGCCTGATGCGCCGCCAAAAGCCCGGGCGGATAAAACGCACCGGCTTTTTCCCAAAACGCGTGCAACTTGTCCAAATGCACATTTTCGTCCTGCGGATAAATGTGCCAGAAAAAAGGCTTGCCCGAAAGCTGGGCGCGTACAAAGCTGTCTTCACCGCGCACCATCAGCACATCATGCAAACTCAGCAAACGGTCAAAATCTTCCTGCGCCACAAACGGTATCTTCACCAAACGCACACAGGCCGTCTGAAAAACCGCCCCATCCTCCGGCAAAGCATCTTCCGGTATGGCCCCCGCTGCTTTCAGGCTCTCAATAATCTGCTGCCCCGCCAGATAAACCGTAAGCGGCTCGCCGCACTGCCGCCAAGTGTCCAGCCAACGCGCCCATACCGCGCTGCGGTAGCCGAACAGCAGCCACTCACTGCCGCTTTTCTCCGGCAGATTAAGCCTTGCCCGAAGATTATCCGCCGCCGCCAAGCCGTCTGAATAATCACGCTCGCGTATCAGACCGCCGCTCTTGTCGCCAAAACCCATAAACCAAAAATACTTACTGCTGCCGTCGGCCTGCAGCGAAGGCAGAAGATGCAGCCGCTCATGGCTGTCTTCCGCGCTCAAATACTCCCAGTTCAACCACAACGGCCGCACCCGACGCACCACCGAACGCACATTCGGCGGCAGCTCGCAGGCAAAGGTTTCAATCACGATTTGCGGATCAGGCAAATCCGCCACATCCTCCGCCAGCAGCGGCTGCCAGCGGTGCACCGCAATCCCGCCATGCAAACACGGTACATCAGGCAAATCCGGACAAATCACCCGCAAAGCAGCAACATCATCCACCCACAAGTGTACCTGCCAACCCAGCTCACGACTTAAAGCCCGCGCCAACCGCCACGACACACCGATATCGCCGAAATTGTCGATGACATTGCAAAACAGCCAGCAAGCCGGTGCGGCCGACTCAAATATCTGCCGCGTCTTGCATACTGATTGCCGAAATGAAAAATGCGCCATAACATCCTTTTGCCATGCTTGCCTAAACTCTACAAAGCCGTCTGAAAATCTGCATTTTTCAGACGGCTTTTTCTCTATCTGCCGGTTTCAGCGCAGGCTGCCCGATACCTGCCAGATGGCCGAAAGCATGGCTTCGCCCAGGCGCAGCGAGCGTTGGCCGTTCCAGCCGAAATCATCATCGGGCAGATTGTGGTTGTCTTTAAACGGCATTTCCAGCGTATAGGCCAAGCAGCCGAACTGCTGGCCGACCCAGTTGGTTGCCAGCCGCATATCGGCCTGGCCCGGCTCATCTTTCGGATAGCCGTATTCGTCTTGGAAATCGGGGCTGGCGGCTTCGAGCGCAATTTTGAATTGCTGCTCCAAAGCGGCGATGCGCTCGTTGTAGGCGGGAATGCCCTCGGTGCCGGCGGCGAATACGAAAGGAATGGTTTCATCGCCGTGGATGTCGAGAAACAGATCCACGCCGGTTTCCTGCATTTTTTCGCGCACGGCAAACACTTCCGGGCTTTTTTCCCGGCTAGGTGCAGCCCATTCGCGGTTGAGGTTGGCACCGGCGGCGTTGGTACGCAGGTTGCCCAGTGCGGAGCCGTCGGGGTTCATGTTCGGCACGATATAGAACGTGGCGCGGTCGAGCAGCGCGCGTGCGGTCGGATCCTGCGGGTCAAGCAGGCGTGCGAGCAAGCCCTCGATAAACCATTCGGCCATGGTTTCGCCCGGATGCTGGCGGGCAATCATCCAGACTTTCAAATCGCTTTCCACTTGGTTACCGATGGTAAGCAGATTGATGTCACGCCCTTCTACCGTGCTGCCCAAATCGTCAATCTGACACAGGCCGCTGCCTTGCGCTTCGCCCAAAAGGTTGAGATGCTGCTCGCTGGAATACGGCTCGAAATAGGCGTAATAAATACTGTTGGAAAGCGGGGTGTGGTTGATGGTCAGCACACCGTTTTCATAAGCGGTCGGCACGCGGAACCAGTTGCGGCGGTCGTAAGAGGCGCAGGCCTGATAATCTTCCCAGCCCTCGGGATAGGCTGCCTCGGCCGCATTGTCGAAATGCATCACGCAATTTTGATAGGCCGCACCCTGCAGGCGGAAATAAAACCATTGTGCGAAATCCGCCGCGTTGTCGGGGCGCAGGGCGAGGCGGATATCGGCCGGGTTGCTCAGGTCTTTTACGATGACCGAGCCGCCGTCAAATCGGGTGCTGATTTTCATAATTGCTCTTTCGGAAAGCGTCGCATACAGATACCGCTATTTTAAAGCATTTCCGCCCGCCTATAAACGGTTTTCCGTGCCAAGCGCCCGCCTGCCGCGCAACAACACAAAAAGCGCGGGAGCTGATACACTATAGGCGGATAGAATACGGACGGGCACGGCAAGGCCGCCGCGTCCGTATTCTCCATCATATTATCACCCTTTACGTTATCACCCTTTCCGGAGGATACACCATGCTGGCCATCATCGGCGGCAGCGGCCTGACCCGACTGCCCGAACTTCATCTCAGCGGCCGCCGCATCGTGCGCACCCCTTACGGCCTGACCAGCAGCCCGGTATTAACCGGCCGCTTGGGCAGGCAGGATATTGTCTTCCTGGCGCGCCACGGCTTCGGCCATACCGTTGCACCGCACGAAATCAACTACCGCGCCAATATCTGGGCGCTGCACACTCTGGGCGCAACAGACATTATCGCGGTTTCGTCCGTTGTCAGCATCAATGATGATTTGAGCAACGGTGTGCTGGTGATGCCGCACGACTTAATCGACTACACCTATGGCCGCCAAGCCACGTTTTCCGAAGGCGGCCACGAGCCGGTTAAGCATTTGGATTTTCTCACACCCTACGCTGAGACTTTGCGCAGTCAACTGCTGCAACACGCGCAGTCGCGGAATACGCCGCTTTACGGCGAAGCGGTGTACGGCTGCCTGCAAGGCCCGCGCTGGCCGACACTGGCCGAAGTCCGCCGCTACCGCAACGACGGCGTGGATATTTTGGGCATGACGGGTATGCCGGAAGCGGTATTGGCCTACGAACTGGGCATGAATTACGCCCATCTGTGCGGCATCGTCGGCATGCGCTGCTTGAGCAGCCAGGCTCAGGCCTGCCAGTCTGATGCGGCCGCCACCATCGAAACCATCCGCCGCCTGCTGGTGGATTTGTAAACGGAGCGGCGGTGTAAACCTCATTCGCCGCTGCTTTTGCTTTCGCCCGGATTGCGGTGCGCCTATCTGCAAACCATAAACAGATACAGAAAAGCCGTCTGAAAATTCGATTTTCAGACGGCTTTTCTGCTCTCCGCCGTACATACTGAACATGAAATATAATCGGAAAAATTAAAATCTGTTACAGCGTTACTTCGCCTTGCCGTACTACTTGCACTGTCTGCGGTTCGCCGCCTTGTACCAGAATTTACTTTCTCCGACTATAAAAAAACGGTCGATTTCATCCAATCTTTGCTGTTTTTATAAAGCAACGAGAGAGCAAATCAACATATACTGACACTCTTCTGCCAAAATGGTTAAAATAAGTAAATAAGCCCACCATTATCTTGCATTTATCTACCATATAACTGATTTTAACATTTGAATGTTTCTATTTAACTAAGGAGAAAATATGTCCCTGAAAACCACCCTCGCCTGCTCGATTGCCCTCGGCTTACTGGCCGGCTGTGCAACTGAATCCTCGCGCAGCTTAGAAGTCGCCAAAGTAAGCTCATATAACACACAATATAACGGCGTGCGGACACCGATTTCCATCGGCAGCTTCGACAACCGCTCCAGCTTCCAGAAAGGTGTGTTTTCCGACGGGGAAGACCGCATCGGAAGCCAGGCCAAAACCATCTTGGCAACCCACCTGCAGCAAAGCAACCGCTTCAACGTATTAAACCGCACAAATTTAAGCGCACTGAAACAGGAAGCCGGTATTTCCGGTAAGGCGCAAAATTTGAAAGGTGCGGCTTACGTCATTACCGGTGATGTTACCGAATTCGGCCGTAAAGATGTGGGCGATCATCAGCTGTTCGGTATTTTGGGACGGGGCAAGTCACAGATTGCCTATGCTAAAGTTTCCCTGAATGTTGTCAATGTCCGAACTTCTGAAGTGGTTTTCTCTACTCAAGGTGCGGGTGAATATTCTTTGTCTAACCGCGAAATTATCGGTTTCGGCGGCACGTCCGGCTACGATGCAACTCTGAATGGCAAAGTATTGGATTTGGCCGTACGTGAAGCCGTCAACAACTTGGTGCAAGCGATTGACAGCGGCGCTTGGCAGCCCAACCGCTAAGGAGGCCGTATGAAAAACACTCTGACCGCCTACGCCCTGCCCTTAGCCGCCGCATTGCTGCTGGCCGCCTGCGGCTCCGCGCCAAAGTCGATGTATTATTGGAAAAACTACAATGATACGGTTTACCAACATTTGAAAAATGATGACGGCAGCCTCGGCAAGCAAATTTCCAAGATGGAAAAATATTTTAACGAAGCCAATCTCAAACAGCAGGCTGTAGCCCCGGGTGCGCATGCCCATATGGGCTTGCTGATGGTTGCCGCCGGGCAGCCGGAAGCCGCGTATACCCAATTTGAGGCCGAAAAAAATCTGTTTCCGGAGTCTTCCATATTTATGGACTTCCTGATGAAAAACAAAGCGAAAAAGGGGAAAAAATGAAGATGATGAAAATCTTGCTGCCTTTGGCTGTACTTGCTCTGGCAGCTTGCCGAACGCCCCATACCACCCAGCCTTACGACTATACCGCATTTAAAGAAAGCAATCCAAAATCCATCTTGGTGCTGCCGCCTTTAAATGAGTCGCCTGATGTCAAAGCAACATGGGGGATGCTGGCTGCCACCACCCTGCCGCTTTCAGAAGCCGGCTACTACGTTTTCCCGGTAGCAGTTGCCACGGAAACTTTTAAGCAAAACGGTTTAAGCAATGCTGCCGATATCCATGCAGTCAAATTAAACAAGTTGCGTGACATTTTCGGTAATGATGCCGTCTTATACATCACCGTAAAAGAATACGGCACGAAATACCAAGTGCTTCAGAGTGTAACCACGGTTACAGCCGATGCCAAACTGGTCGATACCCGCAACGGTAAAACGCTCTGGCAAGGCTCGGCCAGCGCTTCGGACGAGGCCGGCAAAAACAATAACAACGGCTTATTCGGTGCCCTGATTGGCGCTTTAGTCGATCAAATTTCCGGTACATTGGGCGACAGGGGCTACGATATGGCGCAAACAGCCGCCAGCCGACTGCTCTCCCCAAGCACCACCAATGGCATTCTTTACGGCCCCCGTTCACCGCATTACCAGTCTGCCCCTAAGTAAGTGCGGATTTGACTTGTTATAAACATACTTGTCGAGATTACGGCTTAGCAACTATAATCATTTAAAATAAGGATGATGCGCCTTGTCGTACTCTCCGTACTGCCTGCGGCTTACTGCCTTGTCTCAATCTAAATTGAAACGACTATACATTACAACCATTTGCGCCGGTAAAAGAAAATCAGCAATCCTGCGATAATGGCGGCCATTACGCCGAGCAGGATAAAGTAGCCGTAATGCCAATGCAGCTCGGGCATATTGTCGAAGTTCATGCCGTAAATGCCGGTGAGTACCGTCAGCGGCATAAAGATGATGGTGATAACGGTCAACACGCGCATTTGTTGGTTCATGCGGTTGGATTGGAACGACAGGTAAACATCCATCATGCCGACCACGGTATCGCGGGAAGCATCTAGGGATTCAATCAACTGCATGATGTGGTCGTACACATCGCGCAGATACACGCCGGTATCTTCTTGGAAAATGGCGAATTCTCTACGTACCGCCAGTTGGTACAATACATCGCGCATCGGCTGCAGGCTGCGGCGCAGGCGGACGGCATCGCGTTTGAGCCGATGGATTTTGCCGAGCAGGTCATCGCCTGTGTTGTCTTTAAACAGGGTTTTGTCTATAGCTTCGACGCGGTTGTTGTATTCGTCGAGCACGATAAAGTAATCGTCGATGGTGAGGTCGAGCAGACAATAGGTCAAAAAAGCGGCGTTTTTATGCAGAATGTCCAGCGGATTACTGCTCATTTTGGCTCGGAAACGGCTGAACAGACCCAATGGTTTTTGCTGGAACGACAGCACAAAATCTTGGCCGATAATCAGATACACTTGGTCGGAATGCAGCTTTTGCGGGGAATAGCGGTACACCTGCGCGGCAATAAAGACATAATGGCCGTAATCTTCGATTTTCGGGCGTTGCTTGCGGCTGAGGATGTCTTCAATCACCAAATCGTGAATGCCGTAAGGTTCGAGCGCGTGTTTGAGCAGGCCGGCATCGTTGATGCCGACAAAGTGCAGCCAGTTGGTTTCGCCTTGCGCGGGCGCTGCGATTTGCGGCAGCTTGTTTCCGGCGGGGATATAGTCGTGTTGAGCGAAACCCGTGGCTGAATACAGCGTTTGGTGAATGGCACACTTGGGCGCATCGGCGGTATTGCTGCGCGGCGCAGCCTGACCGAGCGGCATTTCGGTATCGGCTTCGTAAGGTGTTGCGGCAGAGGGTTGGGCGGCAGATGATTGAGAAGAGTTCATAGCAAATACATAAATAGAGGCCGTCTGAAAAGCAGATT
>NZ_BCWL01000047.1 GCF_001592185.1 Bergeriella denitrificans NBRC 102155 | reverse complement strand
ATATCGCGTATCAAACCGGTTTAAAAACCAAAAAAAGCCGTCTGAAATTCCGAATTTCAGACGGCTTTTCCGATGCAAACCTGCGGCGGGCGGGATTATTGCCCCGCGCGGGTGCCGCCTGCGCCGTAAACGGCGTTCCATGCGGCATCCAGGCGGCTGCCGGCCTGCTGCAGGGTGTCGGCCTGTTGGGTTTTCAGCGTGTTGGCGTTTTGCAGCTCGCCTTCCAAACGGGTAATGTCGGCCTGTGCCTGCGACAGGCGGGATTGGGCATCGCGCAGGTCGCTTTGCAGGCGGATGATGCGGCCGTCGTTGTCGCTTTGGGCTTTGAGTGCGGCGCGGTAGGCGGTTTGCGCGCTCAGCAGCGCGTCATCGGCAGCGTCGGCGTAAACATTGGCGGCCGTGAGGGCGGCGGCCACGAGCAGCAGGCGTTTCATGGTGTGTCCTTTCTTCGGTGGCGGCTGCCGCGCGGCAGCAATCCGCGCGGCGGCGCGCTTAGATGCGTTTGGCCAATTCTTCGGCTTTGCCCACATACAGCGCGGGGGTCAGTGCCAAGAGTTGCGCTTTGGCATCGGCGGGGATGTCCAGCGATTCGATAAATACTTTCAACACTTCGGGCGTGATACCGTCTTTGCCGCGCGTGAGGTCTTTCAGTTTTTCATACGGGTTGGCCACGCCGTAGCGGCGCATCACGGTTTGAATCGGCTCGGCAAGCAGTTCCCACGTGGCGTCCAAATCGGCAGCCAGCGCGGCGGGATTCGGCTCGAGCTTGTTCAGGCCGCGCAGGTGGGCGGTGAAGCCCAATACGGTGTAGCCCGCGCCCACGCCCATATTGCGTAATACGGTGCTGTCGGTCAGGTCGCGCTGCCAGCGGGATACCGGCAGTTTTTCCGCCAAAAAGCCCAATACGGCGTTGGCCATGCCCAAGTTGCCTTCGGAGTTTTCAAAATCAATCGGGTTGACTTTGTGCGGCATGGTGGAGCTGCCCACTTCGCCCGCTTTGACTTTCTGCTTGAAGTAGCCCAGGGAGATGTAGCCCCATACGTCGCGGTTGAAATCGATCAGAATGGTGTTGACGCGGCTGAGGGTTTGGAAAAACTCGGCCATGTAGTCGTGCGGCTCGATTTGGATGGTGTAGGGATTGAAGGTCAGGCCGAGGTCGGTTTCGACGAAGCGGCGGCAGTGCGCTTCCCAATCCACATCGGGGTAGGCGGTCATGTGGGCGTTGTAGTTGCCCACCGCGCCGTTGATTTTGCCCAGAAATTCCTGTGCCGCCAAATGCTTGGCCTGACGCTGTAAACGGTAAACCACGTTGGCGATTTCCTTGCCCAGCGTGGTCGGCGTGGCCGGCTGGCCGTGGGTGCGGCTCATCATCGGTACGGCAGCCAACTCATGCGCCATTTCGGTGAGTTTGGCGGTGATTTCGCCCAGCTTCGGCAGCAGGACGCTGTCGCGCGCTTCCTGCAGCATCAGCGCGTGGGAAAGGTTGTTGATGTCTTCGCTGGTGCAGGCGAAATGGATAAACTCGCTCGCCGCCGCCACTTCCGGCACGCCCGCGAAACGCTCTTTCAGCCAGTATTCGATGGCTTTCACATCGTGGTTGGTGGTCGCTTCGATGGCCTTCACCGCCGCCGCGTCTTCCAATGAAAATTCAGCCATGACTTTGTCGATTTCGGCAATGGTGAAGCCGCTGAACGCAGGCACTTCGGCGATTTTCGGCTCGGCGGCCAAGGCTTTGAGCCAGGAGAGTTCGACTTTGACGCGGGCTTTCATCAGGCCGTATTCGGAGAAAATCGGGCGCAGGGCTTCAACGGATTTGGCGTAGCGGCCGTCTAAAGGAGACAAGGCGGAGATGGGATCAATCATTTCGGAGCTTCCTCGGAGAAATCGGAACGGAAACGCGGCTGAGGCCGCATAAGGGAAATCTGCCGCAATTATACCCGAATTGTTGACAAAAAGCCGATTTTCAGACGGCTTGGCCGGATTTTGATTGGGGGCGGCATACGGAAGGGCAGCGGACTTGCGTAGCTAATGACGGCTGATGAGGAAGTAGGGGAACTTTAAATATTTTAGGCCGTCTGAAAAACTGATATTTTCAGACGGCCTGCGTGCACACAAAAAGACAATATCAAGCCCCGGCGGGCAGGTTTTCCGCTGTGCCGTCGCTCTCGGGCGGATTCAGGGCGCGGTAGCAGGGCTCGAGCTGGCGGGCAATCAGGCTCAGCTGCTGCCACAAAACGCTGCTTTGGCGGTCGTCGGGCACATCGGCGCGCAGGGCGTCTAAGTCCTGCCGTATGTCGGACAAGGCCGTCTGAAAAGTGGCGGCATCCGCTTCGGGCATGGCGTGCAGCACGTCGGCGATGCGGTGGGCGGTGTGGTAGAAGCGGGCGGTAAAGTCTTCGCCGCAGTCCTGCGCCATATGGTTGCGGTAGGCACCGAGCGCGGAGATGTAGCCCATCAGCGCGTAGCTGTGTTTCAGCAGCACAAAGCCGTCTGAAATCCGGCTGCCGTATTTTTTCGGCTCGCTGCTCATTTCCGACAGGCTGCTGGAGAGCGCGGCGATGCGCTCGTGCGCGCGGCGGCGGACGGTGCGGTAGCTGACGTCGTCGTGTCCGCCGTGTTCGAGCTGGTCGAGAATTTTATCGAGATAGGCGGCATTGCCTGCCAGCGCTTGGGCGGCGGTGTGCTTCAGCGTCAGGTAGCGCCAGTCCGGCCACAGATAGGTAACGGCCGCCCAGGCCAGCACGGAGCCGATAACGGTGTCGATAATCCGCACGGGCATGGCGCTGTACACGTCCAGCCCGGCCAGGGAGAAGCTGGTCAGTGCCTGAATGGTGATGAAAAAGGTGGAAAAGCTGTATTTGTAGGAGCGGCTCATAAAAAACAGCGTGGTGCTGGCAATCACAATCCACAGCTTGGTTTCGACCGACGGCGTGAAATAGGGCACGAGCGAGCCGACCACCACGCCCAGCACCGTGCCGCCGATGCGCTGGTACACGCGGGTTTTGGTGGCGGAGTAGTTGGGCTGGCACACAAACAGCGCGGTCAGCAGAATCCAGTAGCCGAGATTGAGATGCAGGGCTTCTACGATGATGCAGGCGGCGGCCACCACGACGGAAAGGCGCACAGCATGGCGGAATACGGCGGATTCGAGATTGAGCTGGCTTTTGACACTCTGCCAGGCGTGCCGCCAGCCGCTGCCTTCCAAACCGGCGATGCGGCTGGCATCGGATTCGTTTTCCAGCTCGCGGTGGCTGACGCTTTCAAGCTGGCGCAGCTGGTGGTCGACGCCGGCCAGATTGTTCAGCAGTTGCTGGATATGATGCACGTCGCGCTCTTGGCGGTGGCCGTCGGCATACAGGCGCAGCGATTCGCGGCAGCCCGCCATCGCGCGGCCGAGCCGCTTGCTGTAAGCATAGTTTTTACCCCCCGCCAGCGCGGCGGCGATGTTGCGGCAGGCCTGTCCCTGCATTTCCAGCAGGCGGTGGATGCGGAAAATCAGATCGGTGTTTTTCAGCTTGTCGGCCAGCTCGGCGTAATCGACGTGCGCCGAGCTGATGCGTTCGTGAATATCCTGCGCGGTCAGGTAGTAGCGCAGCATACGGGCGGTGCGCGGGTGGCGGTGCTGGCCGCGCAGGCGGTAAAACAGGGCGGCGCGGCATTGGTTGAACGCGGCAATCACGCCGGTATTACGCATGGCTAAATCAATCTGGCGGTTGCCCAGCCAAGCGGCTTCGTCGGGGTCGAAAAAGTCGGCTTTGGCATCGAAATAGTCGCCCAGCGCATCATAGGCCGCCGCCATGTTTTCCTGCACCGGGCGGTTGGGCAGCAGAATGTGGAAAACCAGTGTAAATGAGCTATACAGCAGCGTGCCGAACAAAATCATCACCGGATTGACCAGCCAGAAGGTTTCGGGCGTGTAGGTCAGCGACGTGTAGGTGGCCACTGCCAGCGCGCCGAAGGCAAACGTGCGGTAGCGCAGCCCGACCGCGCCCAGCAGCGTAAAGCAGAAGGTCATGGCGGTTATGGCCAGCACAAAAGGCCAGCCCGTGCCGAGCGTCGACTGCGCCGTCAGGGACGCGACGGTAAACAGAAACACGCTGATAAAGATGTTTTTCAGACGGCCTGTCAGGCGGTTGTCCAAATCCACCAGGCCGCCCGCGATGATGCCCAATACCAGCGGCATCGCCAGCTTGGGCACATCAAACCGCCAAACCAGCGTGGCAGCGGTAAAGACGCTGGCAAATACGGGCAGCGAGGTCAGCAGCAGCGGTTTGAGCGGGGGCGTTTTCATGGCGGTATCGGGTCGGAAATGGGCAATAAGGCGGATTTTACAGGATTTGGCCGCGATGCGGGCAGATAGGCAGGCCGTCTGAAAAACGGGGTTTTCAGGCGGCTGCCGCATTTCGTCAGGTTGATGCCGACGCAACTATATCAGCAGGTTATCGGCATAAGGAATATGCGTTTGTGATAAAACAAACGATTAGTGAATATAGAACCCGTTGAAATTCAGAAGTCTGTCCCTTCCCCCGCCCCTGCGGGGGAAGGTTAGGATGGGGGTTGCCGGCCTAAAGCGACCTGTAAATCAACCCCCACCCTAACCCTCCCCCGCAGGGGCGGGAGAGGGAACAGGTTGCTGAAATATAAAGCATGGCTCAAACCGCTTACCCCGAACGCACGTTCAGAAAAAGGCCGTCTGAAACAGGGTGTGTTTCAGACGGCCGTTCGGCGACCGCGTTTATTGCTTGGCCGCCCATTCCGCAGGCGTGGCGGCGGTGGAAATCGACAGCGCGTGCAATTCGTTGCTGGCCAGCTTTTCCTTCAGGCCGTCTTTAATCAGGCGGTGGCGGGCCAGGCGGGCTTTGCCTTCAAAAGCGGAAGACACAATCACGGCGAAAAAGTGGTGGCCGTCGCCCTCCACTTCCACATATTCGCAGGGTGCAACACCCTCAATCAGGGCTTTGACTTGTTTCGGGGTCAGCATGGCGGGTTCCTTTTGGTAAAATGGGGTATGGTAAATGCCGAACAAAAATCTACAGCCGCACGCCGTATCCCGCGACGACTGTCGGCAACGGCGCATATTATACCGAATATCGCTGTTGAACTTAAATCCTGCTGCGGCTTCCCGTTGCACCCGCGCGGCCGCAAGGCCGTCTGAAAACAGAAAGAAAGTATCCAAACCGCATGAATATTACCGTATTGGCCGTCGGCACCAAAATGCCGCGCTGGGTGGATGAAGCCGTAGGCGAATATGCCAAACGCTTCGGCCGCGATGTGAACTATGTATTAAAAGAAATCAAGCCCGAAAAGCGCGGCGCAGGCGTGAACGCGGCGCAGGGTATGGCCGCCGAAGAAAAGCGCATACTTGAAGCCGTACCCGCCGGCGCGTATCTGGTGGTGCTCGACGAGCGCGGCAAAGCGCCGACCTCGGTGGAGCTGGCCGCGCATTTGAAGCAGTGGCAGCAAAATGGCGAACACGTCTGCTTCGTTATCGGCGGCGCCGACGGCATGACCGATTATCTCAAGCAGCAGGCGCGCATGATGATGCGCCTGTCCAGCCTGACCATGCCCCACGGCATGGTGCGCGTGCTGCTGACCGAGCAGCTTTACCGCGCGGTCTCGATTTTGCACAATCATCCTTATCACAGGGAATAGGGCGGTAGGAAATATAGTCGGAGAAATGAAATTCTGATACAAGGCGGCGAGCCAACGCCGTAGCAGAAATTAAGTTCTTCGACGATAGGAATAAGCCGTCTGAAAATCCGATTACGCTTGCTTATCGGATTTTCAGACGGCTTTTTTTGCGGTCGGGGCGGTTTGTCGGGTGCGGGCGGTAGGCTGGGCTTCAGCCCAGCAATAGCAAGGTGCGGCAAGGTTTTGCCGGGCTGAAGCCCAGCCTACCGCTCCAGCCTATCGCCACCTGCTCATGAGCATCGCCTGCCCATTCTGTTTTTTTCCAATCATTGCACCATCTAACCATGCAGGCGCATTTTCAGACGGCCTTGCCCGCCCGAACTCAATCCAAAGTCTCCAAAAACGCGGGCAATTCGGACAAGCCGCCGAGTATCGCCAAATGCGGGGCGCGGCGCAGTTGGGCTTCGGTGTGTGCGCCGGTGGTGACGGCAACGGCGGGGGCTTTGGCGTGGGCGGCCATTTCCAAGTCATGGGTGGTGTCGCCGACGACGATGGTTTCAGACGGCATTAAACCCAATTCGTCGCAGAGTTTGAACACCATATCGGGCGCGGGTTTGGAGGGCTGCTCGCTGGCACAGGTGGTGGCGAGCCAGAAGTCGGCGGTGCCGGTTTGCGCGATGGCTTGGTCGAGACCCGTGCGCCCTTTGCCTGTGGCGACGGCCAGCCAGTAGCCTTGCGCTTTCAGGTCGTGCAGGCAGGGAAGGGCGTCGTCGAAAAGCCGCATATTGCGGTTGTTGGGGTTGAGATAATGTGCGGCGTAGGTTTCGGCCAATTCTTCGCGCCGGTGTTCGCCCAAATCGGGGGAGAGGTGGCGGATGATGGTGGGCAGGTTGTAGCCGATCAGCGGGCGGATGTCGTCGGCTGCGGGTACGGGCAGGCCGCATTCTTTGAAGCTGGCTTGGAATGTGGCGGTAATCGGGCTGGTGGTGTCGGCCAGCGTGCCGTCCCAGTCGAATATGATGAGTTTGGGTTTCATGGGGTTTCCTTGTTTTTCAGACGGCTTGAGATTGTGGCAAGGCAGGTAGATTATAGAGTGCCGTCATTTCCGCGTAGGCGGGGGAAGCGAAGTGGACTTGCGCAGCTAATGACGGCGGCTTTGTAATCAAACACCGCCTTGATGTTCCAGCATGGTGATGATTTGCGCCAACTCCTGCGGCAATGCGGCTTTTAAAACCAGCTTTTCGCCTGTAAGCGGGTGGTTTAAATGCAATTCCGAAGCGTGGAGAAACATGCGCTTCAAGCCCAGCTTTTGCAGGCGTTTGTTGGCTTGGTAGTCGCCGTAACGCTCGTCGCCGGCGATGGGGCAGTTTTGCGACTGCAAATGCACGCGGATTTGGTGGGTGCGGCCGGTTTTCAGGGTGGCTTCGACGTAGGTCAGTTCGGAAATGCCGACTTGGTGCGGCAGGCCGTCTGAAAAACGGTTTAATACGCGGAAGATCGTGTGCGCGGATTGGCCGTCTTCGGACACGCGCACCATTTTTTCGCCTTGCGCGCCGGTGTATTTAAAGAGCGGCAGTTTGACGTGGAAGCGGTCGTGGTTCAGACGGCCTGCGCCGAGCGCGAGGTAGATTTTTTTCGGGTGGTCGTTGCGTATCATTTCGTGCAGCTTCACCAATGCGCTGCGTTTTTTGGCAATCATCAAAAGGCCGCTGGTGTCTTTGTCGAGGCGGTGCACGAGTTCCAGATATTTGGCTTCGGGGCGGGCGCGGCGGATTTGTTCGATGACGCCGAAGCTGACACCGCTGCCGCCGTGCACGGCTACGCCGCTGGGTTTGTTGATGACCAAAAGCACGTCGTCTTCGTACACGGTGTCAAATTCGCGCGCGGGCGCGGCGGTAGGTTCAGGCGGCCTTTGCTTTTCGGCAATCCGTATCGGCGGGATACGCAGCACCTGCCCGGCTTCGATGCGGCTGTCGGGCTTGCAGCGTTTTTTGTCCAGCCGCACTTCGCCGGCGCGGATGATGCGGTGGATATGGCTTTTGGGCACGCCCTTGAGGATTTTTATCAGATAGTTATCAAGGCGTTGGCCGGCTTCGTGTGCGCCGATGGCCAGATGGCTGACCGAATTTTTGCTTATTGCGTGCATTTTCTCTATAATCCGAAAGTTCGTTTCAGAAGCGGGCGGCGCGTGTAAGGCCGTCTGAAAAAAGGCTTTCCGAAACGGATTTATTGCTAAGCAGAGATTTTATATTAAAAACCACTCTAGGGGGTCGCGCAGACCCTCCGGCATACCCCGATGTTTGCTCTAGCCGTAAATGTCGGAACGTAATTAAGTTTGAATTTTGCCGCACTGCCCGAAGACAAATCACCGGCCATCCGGATATAAGGGGGCAGCGGCGGCAGCTGATGATGAAGATGACGGCTACCTGTTTTTAAGGGTGGCGGCCCGTGGCGGCCGCGCCCGTTTAGGCCTGGCAGTACTGAAAAGAGGGTACGCAGGCGGCGCCGGATAACCGGCCGGCGAATTGTTCTTTATGACCTTCCTTATCTGACACGCCCGCACATGGCCGCTTCCGCATCCGCGGATTTTCAGACGGCATGCAACCTTGCGGGTATCACCGTTCAAAAACTGATTACCCCTAGCAGACAGGCTTCTGCCGGCTCTGCTAACCGCCTCACGAGTGCAAAACTTTAGGCTTGACCGCCCGTGCAGCCGGCGATGCGCCCTGCCCGAGCGGAAAAAGCCTTTCGAGGTGAACCATGAAACGTATGTTATTTAACGCGACCCAGGCCGAAGAGCTGCGTGTCGCGATTGTCGACGGCCAAAACCTGCTGGATTTGGACATCGAAACGCTGGGCAAAGAACAGCGCAAAGGCAATATCTACAAGGGCGTGATTACCCGCATCGAGCCGTCGCTGGAAGCGTGTTTCGTCGATTACGGCACCGACCGCCACGGCTTTCTGCCCTTCAAAGAAGTATCGCGCAGCTATTTCCAAGATTACGAAGGCGGCCGCGCGCGCATCCAAGACGTGCTCAAAGAGGGCATGGAGGTCATCGTGCAGGTGGAAAAAGACGAACGCGGCAACAAAGGCGCGGCGCTCACCACCTTTATCTCCCTGGCCGGCCGCTATCTGGTCTTGATGCCCAACAATCCGCGCGGAGGCGGCGTGTCGCGCCGCATCGAAGGCGAAGAGCGTCAAGAGCTGAAAGAAATCATGGCGCAGCTGCCCGTGCCGCGCGGCATGAGCGTGATTGCCCGCACCGCCGGCATCGGCCGCAGCAAAGAAGAAATGGAGTGGGATTTAAACTACCTCCTGAAGCTGTGGGACGCCATCGAAGAAGCCGGCGAAGCGCACCGCGATCCCTACCTGCTCTTTATGGAAAGCTCGCTGTTGATTCGCGCCATCCGCGACTACTACCGCAACGACATCGGCGAAATTCTGGTGGACAACCAAGAAGTATTCGACCAGATTTCCGAGTTTATGACCTATGTCATGCCGAGCAACGTCGGCCGTCTGAAACTCTACGAAGACCACACGCCGCTGTTTTCCCGCTTCCAAATCGAGCATCAAATCGAAAGCGCCTTCTCGCGCAGCGTCAGCCTGCCCAGCGGCGGCGCCATCGTCATCGACCACACCGAAGCGCTGGTGTCGATTGACGTCAACTCCGCCCGCGCCACACGCGGCGCCGACATCGAAGACACCGCGTTCAAAACCAATATGGAAGCAGCCGAAGAAGTCGCCCGCCAAATGCGCCTGCGCGACTTGGGCGGCCTGGTGGTCATCGACTTCATCGACATGGAAAACCCCAAGCATCAGCGCGATGTGGAAAACGTCTTGCGCGACGCGCTGAAAAAAGACCGCGCCCGCGTGCAGATGGGCAAACTCTCGCGCTTCGGCCTGCTCGAATTGAGCCGCCAGCGCCTGAAACCCGCCTTGGGCGAAAGCAGCCACGTCGCCTGCCCGCGCTGCGCCGGTACCGGCGTCATCCGCGGCATCGAATCCACCGCGCTGCACGTTTTACGCATCATTCAAGAAGAAGCCATGAAAGACAACACCGGCGAAGTGCACGCGCAAGTGCCCGTCGATGTAGCGACTTTCCTGCTGAATGAAAAACGCGCCGAACTGTTCGGCCTGGAAGAGCGTTTGGACGTATCCGTATTGCTGATTCCGAACGTCCATCTTGAAAATCCGCACTACGAAATCACCCGCGTCCGCATCGACGACGTGGAAGAAGACGGCGGCGAGCCGAGCTACAAGCGTGTGGCCGAGCCGGAAGAAGACGAAAGCAGCAAACCTTTCGGCAGCGAAAAAGCCAAAGCCGCCCGCCCCGAGCCGGCCGTGAAAGGCGTAAAACACACCCAGCCCGCCCCGACCGCGCCGGCAGAGAAACCCGCATCATGGTGGGACAGCTTCAAAGCCTGGTTGGGCCGCATTTTCGGCGGCGCCGCTGCCGCAGCGGAAAGCAGCGAAGCCGCGCCGTCTGAAAAACGCCGCGAGCAGGGCAGCCGCAACCGCCGCAGCCAAAGCACCAACAGCCGCCGCCAAAACCCGCGCCGTAGCAACAAGCGCGACGGCAGCAAAGTTGAAGTGCAGGAAGTCGGCGAAACCAAAGAAACCCGCGCCGACAGCCGCAGCGAAGCCAAAGCCGAAGCCAAAGAGCGCAGCGAAAACCGCAACCGCCGCGAGCGCGGCAGCAAAGGCGAAGGCCGCAGCCGCCATGACGAGCGCACCGAGCGCACAGCGGTTGCCGCATTGGTTGATACACCCGATGCCGCCGTCGAAGCCCCCAAAGCCGAACGCAGCGAAAACAAACGCCGCCGCAGCGGCAAGCGCGACGAAGCCCGCATCGCCGAGCAGGAAGCCGTAGCCGCCCTGAGCGCGGAAAACCTGACGGATACCGATGTCGCAGAAACCGCCGCCGCCGTCGAAGCAGAAGCCGAGCAGGCGCAAGAGCGCAAGCGCGACCGCCGCGAGCGCAACGGCAACCGCAACCAGCGCGACCGCCGCAACAGCAACAAAAAGCGCAACATCCCGTCGGCACGGAAAATCGAGCAATACCTGAATATCGCCGATGCCGCCGACAAAGTCCGCTTTGCCGTGGCGCACGTTTACGGCGAAACCGCCGCTCCGACCGCGCCGCAGGAAGACGAGCAGCACGCCGCCGAGCCTTTGGTGGTGGTGATTCCGCAGCATGAAGAGCAGGCCGATGACGTTGTTTTCGCCATTGAAAGCGAAGCCCCCGCCGCGCGTCCGCAAAGCAGCGAGCAGGCCATGATTGCCGCCGCCGCCGACAACGTGGCCGAAGCCGTCAGCCAGATTTTCGGCATCGAACACGCAGACAGCCCGAAAGCTGTCGAGGCCGCGCAGCCCGCCGCCGATAAAGGCAAAACGGCACAGGATGCGCCTTTGGCAGACGGTTTGATTTTCGTCGAAACCGATCCGGCCGCCATCGCCGCCCAAGCCGCGCAACCCCAGCCGGAACCCGCCGCCGGCCTGCGCCGCGCCGATGTGCCCAAAGCGGTTGAAGCAGACCTTTCCGCCGTAGAAATGGTCTTGGTGGAAACCCGCAAGGATTAACCGCCTTATCTAAAAGCCGTCTGAAAAGCAGGCCGGATTGCACCGGCCGCTTTTCAGACGGCTTTTTTTGTGCGGGGTCGCCTGCGGCTTGTGGAATTGTCTTATTCTGTGTTATTCGACTATAGTCGGAGAAATTATAGTCGTTTCAATTTAGATTGAGACAAGG
>NZ_BCWL01000046.1 GCF_001592185.1 Bergeriella denitrificans NBRC 102155 | reverse complement strand
GGCGCAGCAACGCCGTATCATGCTGTGTTCTTCGACGATATTGCGGATCAGGCGCGGCTTGCCTGCTGCAATACCGCTTCGATGTGCGTGCAGCAGAACGTGATTTCTTCGTCGGTAAGCGTCGGGTGCACCAGAAACATCAGCGAGGTGTCGCCCAGCGCCACGGCGTTTTTCAGACGGCTTTGCGGCCGCCAGGGGGTGTTGTCGAAGGCTTTTTCCAAATACACCTCCGAGCAGCTGCCCTGATAGCAGGGCACGCCGGCGGCATTGAGGGCTTCGGCGATGCGGTCGCGGCTCCAGCCTGCCGCCAAATATTCGGGGCGCACGAAAGCGTAAAATTTGTAATAAGCGTGGCCGCAGCCTTCGGGCGTTTCCGGCAGGCGGACGGCGGGGAAGCGGCTTAAAGTGTCGGCCAGACGCGCGGCGAGTGCGCGGCGGCGTGCCGTCCATTGCGGCATCCGTTTGAGCTGGATGCGGCCGATGGCGGCCTGCATTTCCGTCATGCGCCAGTTGGTGCCGAAACTTTCGTGCAGCCAGCGGAAGCCGGGCGCGTGTTCGCGGTGATACACGGCATCGTAGCTTTTGCCGTGGTCTTTATACGACCACATTTTTTCCCACAAAACGGGGTCGTTGGTGGTGACCATGCCGCCTTCGCCGCCGGTGCTCATGATTTTGTCTTGGCAAAACGACCAGGCGCCGATGTGGCCGATGGTGCCGACGGAGCGGCCTTTGTAGCTGGCGCCGTGGGCTTGGGCGCAATCTTCGATGACCCACAGATTGTGCGCTTCGGCCAGCGCCATAATCTCGTCCATTTCGGCGGGCATACCGGCCAGATGCACCACGATAACGGCTTTGGTGGCGGGCGTGAGCGCGGCGCGTATGGTGGCGGCGCTGAGGTTTTGGCTGTTTAAATCCACATCGGCAAACACGGGATTGGCGCCGGCGGTCACGATGCAGGATGCGGAAGCCAAAAACGTGCGCGGGGTCACAATCACATCATCGCCCGCGCCAATGCCCAATGCTTTCAGCGCCACATCCAGCGCCAGCGTGCCGTTGGCCAGCGCCACAGCGTAGCGGCTGCCGGTATAGGCGGCAAATTCCTGCTCGAATTCGCGGCATTCGTTGCCGGTCCAGTAGTTGACCTTGTTGGAGAGCAAAACGCGGGATACGGCTTCGGCTTCTTCGCTTGTGAAGCTCGGCCAGGGAGAAAGGCGGGTGTTCAGCATGGTCTGTCTAAAACCTCGTATAAATCGTGCAGGCTGTTTATCCACAGCTGCGGCAGGTATTCGGGTGCGACGGCCGACGGATCGCAGGTATGGATGTTGTCGGGGCGCGGGCGCAGGCCGACAGTCAGCCAGCCCTGGCGGTTGGGTGTCACAAAATCTTTTTTGATGTTGTCGCCGATATATATCCAGCGGCAGTCGGGGTAGCGGCTGCGGATGAAGTCGAAACGCGCCGGCGCGGGCTTGTCGCTGAAGCCGGCTTCGGAAATCAAGATATGCTCGAAGGCATTATCCAGCCCCAGAGCGGCCAGCTTCAGGCGCTGGGTGATGCTGCGGCCGTCTGAAATCAGGGCGCGCGCGGCAAACGGGCGGATCAGGTGCGCAAAGTCGGCGGCGGGCAGATAAGGGGTCAGCGTCGGGCGGTGCAGGCGGTAGGTCCACAGCAGCGACTGCCGCTCTGCATCATTCAGACGGCAGATGCGGCACAAATCGTCCAGCCAGTGAGCGCTTTTGGTATCAAGCGCGGCCAGCAGCGCGGCGGCATCATGTTGCGGATGAGTATCGGCCAGCAGGGTGCAGACGGCGCGGATGCCGGAGCATTTGTATTCGTATTCGGCGTAAAGCGTGTCGTCCAAATCGAACACAATGACACTTTCAGACGGCTTAATCATGGCCGCGCACCAGGATTTTGGCATCATAGCGCAACATCATCAGATTGTTTTCCCAGTTTTCTGTAAAGGCGATGTCTTCGCCGCCCAGATATTCCCGCATCAGCCAGCCCAAATAATTGCCGCCGGCCGCGTAGGTCAGCGGAAAGCCGCCGCCGAAGCGCGGATTGATTTCCACGCCGTAAAACTGCGTGCCGTCTTTGCGGCAGAAAAACTGCGCGGTCAGGCAGCCGCGCGCGCCGGGCACTACGGCCATTTTTTCCCGCAGCGCGGCATACAGGGCGCTTTTGCGTGTGATGCCTTTGCTCACTTCGCCGCTGCGGACTTCCAGCCGCTCGCGCGGGACGGCGCATTTCAGACGGCCTTGCCGGTCGTAATACATATCCACGGTAAATTCGGAAAATTCGTTTTCAATATCAATCAGTTGGCAAAACATCAGTTTTTCATCGGCCAGCATGTCCGCTGTCAGCTCGGCGGCGCTGCCGATGCGGCGGGCGCCGATGGCGCGGCTGCCGTCGTAAGGTTTGGCAAAGCAGGGAAAAGTCAGCTTGTCGCGCGGGTAAATCGCGGGCGACTCAATGCCGAAACCGGCAAACAGCGCGGCGGTCTGCCGTTTGTCGCGGCAGCGGGCAATCAAATCGGCATCGGATACGGCGATGTGGATGCCCGCTGCTTCAAAGCGGCTGCGGGCGGCGGCCAGCGCGGCCAGCTCGGTGTCTATGGTCGGGATAATCAGCCCGATGCGTTCCCGCTGCGCCAAATGCAGAATGCTGTCGGCGTAATCCGCGCTGCGGGCGGGTGGTGCGGCAAACGCGCCGTCGGCGGCATGGCAGGCGGAGGACAGCGCGGGGTTCAAATCGGCGGCGAAAACGCGGATGCCGTCTGAAAAACGGGCGGCTTCGCGTTGGCAGTCCTGCACCAGCTCGACGCGGCGGCCGGCGGACAAAATCAGAATATTAGGGTTCGTCATGGCGTTTGCTTCCTGTAAAAACCGGCATGGTGGCCTCGCCCGCTGCGGAAATGCCCTCCCTGACCCAGACTTTTTTCAGCGTCAGCAGCAGGATTTTCAAGTCGAGTAGCAGGCCGGCGTTGTCCACATACCATACGTCCAGCGCGAATTTTTCTTCCCACGAGAGCGCGTTGCGGCCGTTGACCTGCGCCCAGCCGGTGATGCCGGGGCGGACTTCGTGGCGGCGCGCCTGAAAGTCGTCGTAAAGCGGCAGATATTCGGGCAGCAGCGGGCGCGGGCCGACCAGGCTCATATCGCCTTTCAAGACGTTCCACAGCTCGGGCAGCTCGTCCAGGCTGGCGGCACGCAGCTTGCGGCCGAACGGGGTAAGCCGTTCGCCGTCGGGCAGGGGGCGGCCTCGGGCATCGACGGCATCGCGCATGGAGCGGAATTTCACCATATTAAACAGCCTGCCGTCTTTGCCCGGGCGCGTTTGCACGAATAAGACGGGTGCGCCGAGGTGTTTGCGTATCTGCCAGGCCAAAAGGGCGAATACCGGCAGCAGCAGCACCAGCAGGGCGGCGGATACGGTGATGTCGAACAGGCGTTTGAGCAGCTTATTCACGAGCAAGTCCTTCAATCAGTGAAACGATTTCCTGATACGCGATGTCGCGCTTAAACAGCCGCTCGATGGCAGCGCTGTCGGCGCGGCGGTGCGGCTGCCGCATCAGGCGGCGGGCGGCGGCGGCGAAACTGTCCGCATCGCCGGAGGTGTAGTGGGCATGGGGCAGCAGCGCAAGCAGGGCGGCAGCTTCGGGGTCGGTTTGGCTGTTTAACACCGGCTTTTGCAGCGCCATGTAATCGGACAGTTTGTTGGTGACCGACTGCATGGCATAAGCATGAATCGGGTTGACGGCGATGTCGCAGCCTTTGGCCACCGCCATCATGTCGGCATAGGGCAGATAGCCGTAAAAGCGAATGCCCGCATCGGCGTATGGCCGCAGCTTTTGCTCGTCGGGGCCGCCGCCGAGTACGTGCAGCTCGACCGCTTCGCCCTGAGCGCGCAGCAGGCGGATGCCGCGGCAGACGGTTTCCACATCATAGCTGAAGCTCAGCGTGCCGAGGTAGAAAAAACGGGTGGTGCCGTCGTCGGCAAAGCGGCGCTCGGGCGCGGCGGCCAGGCGGGGAAAGTCTGCGCCGATAAACACGGCTTTGCCCGGTGCATCGGGATTGGCTTCCCGTGCACGCGCCAGATAGGTTTGCGATACGGCCACCAACGCATCGGCGCTGCGGTAGGCGCGGTCGGCACGCTCGGCAAAAGGCAGCAGCCGGTGCGGAATTTTTTTGAGCAGCGGCACAACGGCGGAAAACGATTCCGGCCATACGTCCTGAATATCGATGACCAGCTTGTAACCCAGCCGTGCTTTGTGCCGCCCCAGCAGCAGGTTGGTGGCCATCAGCGGATAGGCGGAATAAACGACATCCCATTGCCCGGGCGTTTGCGCGGCCAGCCAGTGCTCAAAATGGCGCACGAATACGCGGTGGCTGCGTAAGCGGGCGAGGGAGACGTTGCGCGTGTAGCCGCTTTCGGGCAACAGCAGCACTTTCAGACGGCCTTGCGAGGCAGCGGCGGCGTCTTCAGGCCGTCTGAAAGATTTGTCGTAATGCTTGAAGCTGCTGGTGATGAGCAACACGTTGTGCGTGCGGGCGAGCAGCTCGGCCAAATACCAAAAGCGGTTGAAATGCGGCTCGGAAGGCAGCGAGCAGTAAGGAGCGACGATGACGATGTTCATTTTCAGACGGCCTTACATCGCGTATGCCGCCATGGTGGTACGGTAGATTTCGTCATCGGCGCAGAGTGCGGCCACATGGCGGTGCAGCGCTTCGCCCATTTGGCGGCGCAGCTCGGGCGATTGGACCAGGCGGGTGACGGCGGCGGCAAACTGCGCGTCGTCGCCGAAGGGAATGCAGAAGCCGGTTTCGCCGTTGACGACCATTTCGGAAATCCCCGCCATATCGTAGGTCACGACGGGAGTGTCGTACAGCCCTGCTTCGAGAATGTTGTTGCCGACGCCCGCGCCGTGGTCGCCGATGCAGTGCGGGGTGTTGACGAGAATATCGACTTCCGAAAAATAGGCGGTCAAATCGCGCACGCCGCCGAGAAAAGCGACTTTGCCGGCTATGCCCAAACGCTGCGCCTGTGCTTTTAAGTTGTCCATCTCTTCGCCGAGACCGGCGATGTTGAGGCGCACGGGCAGGCCGGCGTCGTCGAGTTTTTTGAAAATATCCAGCATCAGATGCACGGCGCGCACGTTGTCCAGGCGGGAGAGCGTGCCCAGCATTACATAATCCTTGGGCGTTTTGCGGGCGATGCCGTCGGGCTTGTGCAGGGCGTTGTAGGTGTAGGTGATGCGGAGCGCGGGGAAGCCGTAGCGGATGAGCTTCTGCTGCTCGTGGCGGCAGTTGCCGATGATGTACACGCCCAGCTTGTCAAACAGCTTGGCGATTTTCGGATAGGTTTCGGGGTCGAGGCCGCGCGCGTGGTAAAACACTTTGGCCGCGGGCGCAGCCAGCTTGGCGGCTACGGCGCAGGCGGGCACAATCCGCGCCATCTGGCAGTGGATGATGTCGGGGCGCTCTTTTTTGAGCATTTTGATGTAGGCGGCCATGCTTTTGAGATAACCGGCCATGCCGCCTCGGTAAAAGTCGATGGCATACCAGCGCATACCCGCCTGCCGCGCTTCTTCGAGCAGCGGGCCGTCTGAAGATGCCAAAATCACATCGTGGCCGCGGGCGGCGAGCAGGCGGCCGAGGCGGAAGGTGGCGTGTTCCGTGCCGCCCAATCCGGCCATGGAAGTGGTTAAAACGATTTTCATGGTGTGTTCCAATCTGAGCGGTGCGCCTCGAGGGCGCGCCGGTAAATAGTGTCTAAGCGTGCGGTGACAGCGCTTTCGCCGAATTCCGCCAGCGTTTGGCGGCGCAGTCTGTCGGCGGGGTAGTCGGCGCGGCGGTCGTAGAGTGTAATCATGGCGGCGGCGAGTGATTGCGGGTCGCCCGGCTCGGCCAGTAGACCGTTGTCGGAGCGGACGACGGATTCGGGGCCGCCGCAGCGCGTGGCGACGACGGGCAAACCTTGAGACAAGGCTTCAATCAACACCACGCCGAAGGTTTCGATGTGGCTGGACAAAGCAAAGGCATCGCTTTGCCGCATCAAGTCCAGCACCTGCGTATGCGCCAATGCGCCCAAAAAGCGGACATTTTCCTGCAGGGCGAGTTCGGCAGCCAGATTTTTCAGACGGCCTGCCTCGCCGCCGTCGCCGCCGATGTTCAGCCGCAGCTGCGGGCGTTGCGCTTGGGCCAGGGCAAAGGCGCGCAGCAGGACGTCGAAGCCTTTGTTGGGATTCAGGTGGGCCACCGCACAGAAGGTGAAAGGTTCGCCATCGCTTTTGATGCGGCGTTCGGGCAGACCGGCATCGGCTTGGAACGACGGCGCAAGCAGGTTGGGCAGATATTGCCAATCTAAGCCGTCAAACTCTTGCTGCAGCAGCCCGGCAAAGCTGCGGCTTACCGCCAGCCGCGCCGCCGCGCCCACCGCCGCCCGCTGCATATACGGACGCTGCCAGCCGCGTATCAGGCCGCGCGCGTAGGTGCTGCTGTGTTCGGTGATGACATAGGGAATGCCGTGTCGGGCGGCGATGTCGCAAGCCATGATGCCGCCCTGATTGATGCAGTGGGCGTGCAGCAAATCGGGCATACCGTGTGCCGCCACATAACGGGTAAACAGCTTGCGCCCCGCTTTCAGCCAAGCCCGATGCTCGGGCGGCAGGCGCGGGAAAAAGGCGGTATGGTGGTAGGTATAGGTCGGAATGCCGTCGTCCGAGCGCGTGCTGATGCCGTAGCGTCCGAACAATACGGGGCGGATGCCCTGCCGCAGCGAGCGGAAATGCCCGTTTATCACGCCGACTTGATGCCCCGCCCGCTGCAAAGCCTGCGCCTGCAAACGGAAAAAAATACCGTTTACATCGGCGGGCGATTGCGGATACCAAGACGGGATAATCAATATATGCATGGCGGGGTGGAGTAATAGGGTAGTCAGTTTTTCAGACGGCTTTTCAGCGTATCCGCCAGCGCGGCCAGGCGGTGGCGGCGGCGCAGGCACAGCGTCAGCAGCCAAACGCTCCATATCAGGGCAAACAGCGGATAAGTGGCGGGCGTGCCCCAAAACGTATAGCTCAGGCAAACGGCCAGGCAGAGCAGGGTGCGGCCGTACATTTTCCGGCGCGGCAGCGGCTGCCACACGCGCGAGGACAGCTCGGTTTTCAGCACGAAAAACAGCCAAAACGATACAGCGGTAGCCGCCGCCGCGCCTTTTGCGCCCAGAGTCGGCACAAACAGAAACAGCAGCAGGCAGTTGCAGGCCAGCGCGGCAAGCGATACCCAAGTCACCAGCCAGGTTTTGCGGACAACATTCAAGCCGATGCCGCTGACTTCGGTTAAGGTGTAGAGCAGCGGAAACAGCATACTGGAGAGCAGGATAAACTGCACCGGCGCGTATTGCGGCGGCAGCAGCCAAGCCGCCAGCGGCGAGAGCAGGCCGGTGAGGCAGAGCAGCGCCGCCATCAGGTCGGTCATATCCAGCGCAATCGGGTGGATTTTGTCGGTTTGCGCGTCGTTTTTCACCCATTCAAACACCATGGGCGCCCAAATGGTGGAAAACACGCTTTGAAACACCAACGCAACCGCGCCGAAATTGACGGCCATCGAATAAATGCCCAGCTCGGAAAGGCTGCTGCCGTATTTTAAGGCGAAGCGGTCGGCGGAGGTAAAGCCCCAATAGGCCAGATAGCCCAAAACCAGCGGCAGGCCGTAGCGCAGGCCGTCTGAAAACAGCGCGGGCTGCCAGCGTGCGGCGGCGGCCTGCGCGATGTCGCGGCGCGTTTGCAGCAGCAGAAACGCGGCACCGGGCAGCTGCGAAACCAGCAATACCGTCAGCAAAACCTGCGTGCCGGCCGGTATGCCGGAAAAAAAACACAGGCAAACCAACAGCAGCAAGACCAGCTTGGGCAGCAGCTGGCTCACGGAAAACCATAAAGCCCGCTCCTGCATCCGCAAAATCAGGCTGCCGTAGCGCATGGGCAGGCTGAGGGCGAAAAACAGGCCGAGCAGTATGCCCGCAGCAGCATCGGGCCAATCGAGCAGCAGGCCGGAGAGCTGCGGCGCGGCCAACAAGACCAGCGCCGCCAGCAGCGGCAGGCTGAGCAGCAGGGGCGCGGCGGCCAGTGATTTGAGCAGCGCCGCTTTGTCTGCTGCGGCATGGTATTCGCGGATATAGGCCTGATCCAGCCCCATGCCCAACAGCAGGAGCAGCAGGGCGGAGACGGTTTGCAGCATCACCATGCGGCCGATGTCTTCGGCAGGAAAATACCAGGACATCAGCGGCAGGGTCAGCAGCCCCAAAGCCGCGCTGCCGACGGGGCCGAGGGCATAGGCGGCGATTTTCTTGAGCGTCATCATTTTTCAGACGGCCTGCGGCGCGGCCAATCAGGCTTTAACGACATGGGGCGCGTCTTTGGGAAAGCGGCCGCGCGTATCGATAATCAGCTTGGCGTGTTGTGCAATCAGCGGGTAATCGAATTTGTCGTGATCGGTGGTGAGCACAACGCAGTCGAAGCCCGCGAGGTTTTCCGCCGTCAGCGGCTCGCTGGATAAATCGAAGCGGGTATGCCCGGGCAGATGGGGGAATACGGGCACGTGCGGGTCGGCATAGGCGATATCCGCCCCCAGCTTGGCCAGCCGCTCCATCACTTCCACCGACGGGCTTTCGCGCATGTCATCGACGTTTTTCTTGTAGGCGATGCCCAAAATCAGGATTTTGCTGTCTTTGACCGCGCGTTTGTGTGCATTCAGCGCCAGCGCGACTTTGCCGATGACGTAATCGGGCATGGCGGAATTGACTTCGCCCGCCAGCTCGATAAAGCGGGTGTTGACGCCGTATTCGCGCGCTTTCCAAGTCAGGTAAAACGGGTCGATGGGAATGCAGTGGCCGCCCAGGCCGGGGCCGGGGTAATAGGGGACGAAACCGAAAGGCTTGGTGGCGGCGGCATCGATGACTTCGTGAATGTCGATGCCCATTTTGTCGGCCACAATCTTCATTTCGTTGACCAGGCCGATATTGACGGCGCGGTGGATGTTTTCCAGCAGCTTGGTCAGCTCGGCGGCTTTGGTGGAACTGACGGGCACGACGCGGTCGATGGCGGGCTGGTACAGGGCGATGCCGGCCTCCAAACAGGCGGGCGTGTGGCCGCCGATGACTTTGGGAATGGTGCGGGTTTCAAAATTCGGGTTGCCCGGGTCTTCGCGCTCCGGCGAATACACCAGAAAAATATCCTGCCCGGCTTTCAGGCCGCGGGCTTCGATGCGCGGCAGCAGCTCTTCTTCGGTTGTGCCCGGATAGGTGGTGGATTCCAGCGAAACCACCTGCCCGGCGCGTAAGTAGGGGGCGACGGCTTCGGTGGTGCTGACGACATAGCTCATATCCGGCTCGCGGTATTTGTTGAGCGGGGTCGGCACGCACAAAATCACCGCATCTGCTTCGCCGATGCGGGCAAAATCGTCGGTGGCTTCAAATAATCCGGCACGGGCGGCGGCGATTTTGGCAGCGGGAATGTGCTCGATATAGCTCTCGCCACGGTTGAGACGCGCGACTTTTTCCCGGTCGATGTCGAAACCCAATACCTTAAAGCCGATGTCGGTATAGCGCAGCATCAGGGGCAGGCCGACGTAGCCCAGGCCGACGATGGCGATGGTGGCGGTGCGGTCGGCGAATTTTTGTATGGTGGTGTTTTTCATGGTGTGTGTCGTAAAAGAGAAGCCGGGTAGGGCTGCATTGTACGCTGTTTTTCAGACGGCTTACAGCGGCATATCAGGCGCGGCGCAGCGTCCATTTGATGTCGCTGCCCACGGTTTCCAGCGCGGCCGTGTGCCAGCGGGCATTGGTGTGCAGGGCGTCGGGCTGCTCGGGCAGGTCAAACAGCGGGCGGCCGGGGTTGCCCAGGATTTTCGGCGATTGGTACAGCACGATTTCGTCGGCCAGATCGGCGGCGAGAAAGGCCGATGCCAGCGTTGCACCGGCTTCGACCATTACTTCGCCCAAGCCCGCTTCGGCCAGCAGGCGGAGCAGGTCGGCCAGGTCTATGCGGCCGGCCGGATTTTCAGACGGCCTGATGATGCGGATATGCCTGTGTTGCAGATAGGGTTGCAGGCGATCGGGGTCGCTCACCAGCGTGGCGATGACGGTGGGGCTGCCGCCGTCGCGTACCAGGTGGCAGTCGGGCGGGGTTTGCAGACGGCTGTCCAATACCACGCGGACGGGTTGGCGCAGCGTGGGCAGGGTGCGGACGTTGAGACGCGGGTTATCGGCCAGCACCGTGCCGATGCCGGTCAGCACCGCGCAGCTTTCGGCGCGCAGGATTTGCACGTCTTGGCGGGCGGCTTCGGCGGTAATCCATTGGCTGCGGCCGTCTGAAAGTGCGGTTTTGCCGTCGAGGCTGGCGGCGCATTTCAGGCGGACATAGGGGCGGCCGCGTTCGATGCGCGATAAAAAGCCGCGGTTGAGCGCGCGCGCTTCGTCTTCGAGCAGACCGCTTTGGGTGATGATGCCGGCATTGTGCAGCATGGCCAGCCCTTTGCCGGCCACCAGCGGGTTGGGGTCGGTCATGGCGGCGACCACGCGGCCGACTTTGGCCTTAATCAGGGCTTCGGCGCAGGGCGGCGTGCGGCCGTAGTGGCTGCACGGCTCGAGGGTAACATAGGCGGTGGCGCCTTCTGCCGCCTCACCGGCCTGGCGCAGGGCGTGTACTTCGGCATGAGGCTCGCCCGCCCTGACGTGGAAGCCTTGTCCGACAATCTGGCTGCCGCGTGCAATCACGCAGCCGACGCGCGGGTTGGGGGACGTGGAAAAACGCCCTTGCCGGGCGAGGCGGAGGGCGTTTTGCATCATCAGGATGTCGTTGTCGTCAAACATTTCAGACGGCCTTTTATGAATCGGTTTGCGCTTGCGGCAGGGTGGCAATCGCTTGGGTGAATTCGGAAACGTCGTTAAAGCTTTTATAGACGGAGGCAAAGCGGACATATGCCACTTGGTCGATTTTGGCCAGTTCTTCCATGGCCATTTCGCCGACGAGCTTGGAGGGGATTTCTTTCTGGCCGAGCTGGTAGAGGCGCAATTCGATTAAGGCCACGGTTTCTTCGATTTTTTCGGGCGAAATCGGGCGTTTGTGCAGGGCGCGAATCAGGCTGGTGTGGAGCTTGTGCGCGTTGAAAGGCATGCGTACGCCGTTGCTTTTGACAACCTGCGGCATCCGCATTTCTACCGTTTCAAAAGTGCTGAAACGCTGGCCGCAGGAAGGGCAGCGGCGGCGGCGGCGGACGCTGTTGACGTCTTCCAGCTGGCGCGAGTCAGTGACTTGGGTGTTGCTGCTTTGGCAGAAAGGGCATTTCATGGATGAAAATCAAACAAGGTATAAAAAAACATTCTAACTGATACGGGAATATAGTCAAATATAGTCGGAGAGTAAATTCTGATACAAGACGGTGAGTCGCAGACAGTACAAGTATGGGTCGGCGGACTTGCTGTTTCAGCAGCTTAGT
>NZ_BCWL01000045.1 GCF_001592185.1 Bergeriella denitrificans NBRC 102155 | reverse complement strand
TTGCACTATAAACGATGATACCCCTGCTTGCGGGTCTCTTCGTCTATCACGCAGATCGGGAAACCGCCCGGATTTTTGCCGCCGCCCGAATCCAGGCAGATTTCTTCGTAGATATAGGCTTCAAACGCCATACCGGCCCGGAATGAGGCAAACAGGGCCAGCAATAAGGCGGCGGTTTTCAGCCAGCGGCGGACGGAGGGCTTTTTCATACGGCTGCTCCGTTTTCAAAGGCGGTGCTGTGCCGCACGACAAAGTCCGTCCAGATTCGGGCAAATTCGCCGGCATGGCTGAGAAACGGCGCGTGGGCGGCTTTTTCAATGAGATGGAACTCGCTTTCCGGCAAATGGCGTTGCAGATATTCACCCATACGCGGCGGGGTGACAGCGTCCTTGCCGCCGAACACCAGCAGCGCGGGGGCAGCGGTTTCCGGCAGCAGCGGCCGCGCGTCGGCCTGTTCGACCGCTTCCAGCGCAGACTGTAAAGCGGAAGGTGCGCCAAGCGCGGCCAAGTCGGGCAGGATACGGCTCAAAATATCGGCGGCATCCGGTGTGTTCAGCAACTGTAATTGTAGAAACTGTTTGATATATTTGGCATAATCTTGTCGGAATAAGCCGACCATTTTGCCCAAAGCCACGCGGTCCAAGCCTTCGAGGTAATCCGGTGCGGCAGTGAGCTTGGCAAAACTTGCGGTCAGGCACAGCGAACGCACTTTTTCGGGATGGCGTGCCGCCAAATTCAGCGCGGCAAGGCCGCCGAGCGACCAACCGAGGATATGCGCGGGCGAGTCGATGTCGGCGGCGAAACGGTCGGCGATGGCGGCGATGTCGAACGGCTCAATGTCGGGCGCACCGCCGTGGCCGGGTAAATCAAGATTATGGATGTCCCAAGAGGCGGGCAGGCGGGGAATAAGGTCGTCGAACACATGGCGGTTGGCGCCCCAACCGTGAATCAGATAAACTTTTTGAACGGAATTCGGCATGGATTTTCTTTCTTTATGGCGCAATTTCAGGCATTTCCGCGCCCGACGCTGCGTATTATGCCACGATTCGGACGATATTTCAGAGTGCGGAGCCGCCCTGCGCGGCAGCCTGTGTGCGGGCTGTTCGGACGATTTGGAAGCCTGTCTGACCGACGCGGCCAACAGCTGCCCCCTATGCTTCAGACCGAACGCGGGCGGAGCGATGTGCGGCCGCTGCCAGAAGAAACCGCCCGCCTATGAACGCATGTGGGCATCGGTATATTACGAGCCGCCAGTCAGCACCATGATTCACGAATGGAAACACCTGGCCGATTTGAGCCTGGGCGGCGTATTGGCGGGCTTGATGTTGCGCCATGCACCCGACTGGCTGGCGGCGGAGCGGATTGATTACCTGCTGCCCGTACCTTTGAGCAAAGAGCGGCGGCTGTTTCGCGGTTTCAACCAAAGCGAAGGGCTGGTCGAACATCTGGCGCAGCATTACGGCTGGCGGATTTTGCCGCGCGACAGCGTATTGCGCGCCGATAAACCGCCGCAAAGTACGCTGAAAAGCAGCGAACGTCTGCGAAACGTGCGCCATGTTTTCTCATTGGCGCAGCCCCTGCCCCCGCAGTGTAATATTTTGTTAGTCGATGATGTGATGACAACCGGCGCCACGCTGGCCGAATTATCCGAAACGCTGAAAAAATCAGGCGCACAAAACGTTTTCTGCTGGACTTTGGCGCGCGCGCAAATGAAAAATTAAGCCAATTTTTTGACATCCGCCGCCTGCTGTGGCATTGTTACCTGTTGATAACTAATTGATTTGTATGTTTACCGTCGTTTTATACCAACCCGAAATCCCGCCGAACACCGGCAACATCATCCGCCTCTGCGCCAATACCGGCGCGGATTTGCATTTGGTGAAGCCGCTCGGTTTTCCCTTAGATTCCACCAAAATGAAGCGCGCGGGTTTGGATTATCACGAGTTTGCCAAACTGACGGTACACGAGAATTTTGAAGACTGTATGCAGGCTTTGGCCGGCCGCCGCATTTTCGCGCTGACCACCAAAGGCACGACCCGCCCCGACCAAGCGGCCTTCCGCCCGGGCGACGTTTTTTTGTTCGGCCCCGAAACGCGCGGGCTGCCTGCGGACATTCTCGACACCCTGCCTGCCGGGCAAAAGCTACGCCTGCCGATGCTGCCCGACAGCCGCAGTATGAACCTTTCCAATACCGTTGCCGTTATGCTGTTTGAAGCGTGGCGTCAAAACGGATACCAAGGCGGCATTTAGGCCGTCTGAAAAGAATCCCGCGCGGCTCAGCCGCTTCGGATTCCGCGCCCGCCGTCGCCGAGATGCCGGGCGCATTGCGTGATTAACTCAAGAACGGACTTCGTTTTGACTTTTACCAAAAAGACCTTATCCGCCGCGCTTTTGGGCCTGACTCTGAGCGCCGTCTCCATCGCACCGGCCGTTGCCGGCAAAACCTACAAAGTCGCGGGCAAAACCTATAAAACCATGCGTACCATGCCCGCCTCGTTCAGCCAAAGCGGCAACGCCTCCTGGTACGGCCCCGGCTTTCACGGCCGCAAAACCGCCAGCGGCGAGCGTTACAATATGAACGCGCTGACCGCCGCCCACCGCACCCTGCCGCTGGGCAGCACGGTGAAAGTTACCAACACCCGCAACGGCAGAAGCGTGATTGTGCGCGTCAACGACCGCGGCCCTTTCCACGGCAACCGCGTGCTGGATCTCTCCAAAGCCGCCGCCGCCCGCCTGGGCTTCGTAAACCAAGGCACGGCGCACGTGAAAATCGAGCCCGTCGGCGGCGCGAAAACCCCGGCCGCTCCGGCTGCCGCCGCAGAGATTTTTGTCGATTTGAAAACGTTCGGTACCGAACACGAAGCCCGCGCCTATATCAGCCAAACCGAGCAGCATCTGGCCGGCGCCAACATCAAGCCCAAACTTTCGGTCGAAAAACAAGCCTACGAATACACCGTACGCATGGGCCCGTTCGATACCCGGGATCAGGCCGACGAAGCCGCCACCCAGGCGCGCACCATGCCGCAAACCGCCATTTAACGGCTGCATTTTCCATTTCCCGCCGTTGGCGATACAATACAGGCCGTCTGTTTTCAGACGGCCTGTTTATATATAGTATAGGACACCCCATGATCAGCAGACTGACCGGCAAACTTATCGAAAAAATCCCGCCGCAAATCGTGATTGACGTCAACGGCGTCGGCTACGAAGTCGATGTGTCGATGCAGACTTTCTACAACCTGCCGCCGCTCCATGAAACCGTGCAGCTTTACACCCAGCTGGTGGTGCGCGAAGATGCCCACCTGCTGTTCGGCTTCGCCACAGCGGAAGAGCGCGCCACATTCCGCCAGCTGGTTAAAGTCAGCGGCATCGGCGCCAAAACCGCCCTGGGCATCTTATCCGCCATGAGCGCGGACGAGCTGGCGCAGGCCGTGGCCGAAGAAGACATCAAACGCCTCTCCTCCGCGCCCGGCATCGGCAAAAAAACCGCCGAGCGCATGGTGCTGGAGCTGCGCGGCAAACTGGTATCGAATACCGTTTCAGACGGCCTTTTCGCCGCGCCAGCCGCTGCCGACGAAACCGGCGACATCATCAGCACCCTGCTGGCGCTGGGCTACAACGAGCGCGAAGCCAAGGCCGCCGTGAAAGACATCCCCAAAGGTACCGACGTCGGCGAAGGCGTTCGCCTGGCGCTGAAAAACCTGCTGAAATAAGCCCGGCAATTCGCCGCAGTATCGGGGCATATCCGGTAAAAAGCCGTCTGAAAAATCGCATTTTTTCAGACGGCTTTTTGATGCTTATCTACACGCTTTAATTGTCACGCTGGCGGCCGATATCCGCTGCGGCGGTGAACAATACATCGGTAGAAGAGTTCAGCGCGGTTTCCGCAGAATCTTGAATCACGCCGATGATGAAACCGACGGCCACGACCTGCATGGAAACATCATCGGAAATACCGAAGAGGCTGCACGCCATCGGAATCAGCAGCAGCGAGCCGCCGGCCACGCCGGATGCGCCGCACGCGCCAACCGTTGCCATCAGGCTCAGGAGCAGGGCGGTCAGGAAATCGACTTGAATGCCCAGGGTATGCGCGGCGGCCATGGTTAACACGGTAATGGTAATCGCCGCGCCCGCCATATTGATGGTCGCGCCCAAGGGAATGGAAATGGAATAGGTGTCTTCATGCAGGTTCAGCTTTTTCGCCAGCGCCATATTCACGGGAATATTGGCGGCGGAAGAGCGGGTGAAGAAGGCGGTCACGCCGCTTTCGCGCAAGCACAGCAGCGTCAGCGGATACGGATTGCGGCGGGTTTGCGTCCACACAATCAGCGGGTTTACCACCAAGGCGATAAACAGCATACAGCCCAGCAATACGGCCAGCAGCTTGGCGTAGCTTGCCAAAGCGGCGAAACCGGTTTCGGCGATGGTGGCGGCAACCAGGCCGAAAATACCCAGCGGCGCGAATTTAATCACCCATTTCACCACGGTCGATACGGTATCGGCCAAATCGGCGGCCACTTGGCGGGTGGTGTCGGAGCCGTGGTGGCGCAACGCCGCGCCCAACACCAGCGCCCAGGCCAGAATGCCGATATAGTTGGCATCGGCGATGGCGCTCACGGGATTGGACACCAGCTTCAGCAACAGGGTTTTCAATACTTCAACGATGCCGGAAGGCGGCGTGGTCGATACGTCGCCGGCGCTGGCCAAAACGATATGGGTCGGAAACGCCATGCTGGCGACCACGGCGGTAAGCGCGGCGGCAAACGTGCCGATTACATACAGCAGCAAAATCGGCTTGATGTGCGCCTCATTGCCTTTTTGGTGTTGGGCGATGGCGGAAAGTACCAATACGAACACCAATACCGGCGCCACGGCTTTCAGCGCGCCGACAAACAGGCTGCCGAGCAGGCCGACGGCGAGGCCGGCATTCGGTGCGACCCAGCCGATTAAGATACCGAGTATCAAACCGACGACGATTTGTTTGACTAAGCTGACGCGGTTGACCGCCGCCAGCAGCGGATTGCCTGTAGCCATCATCCTATCCTTTAAAATGTGTTAAGAATAGATAATATTCTAAAATAAAACCGTTTTGATTTGTGGATATTTTCATACCCGATAAAAATAAACAACACAATATTTTAAAATTTTATTTTTCATGCAATTTAATTCCCGCCAATTTTAAAATCAAAAAATAATCCGCCACAAATTCGCCGCTTCCAAGTGCCTGCCCGAACGCATATTGTCAACGATTCAGCTAGGCGCACACCCCGCCGCTGCGGTTTTTCAGACGGCCTTTTGAGCCCGCGCCGCAAGGCATTTCTAAACCCGCCGCAAATCATGTAAAATCGGGCTTTGCCTTTACTGATTTACCTTTTGCCATGAACAAGTTGACTTCTCCCGTGCTGCTCACTTCGCTCTCGCTTGCCTGTATGCAGGCGTTTGCCGCCGACTCCTTCGAGCCCCGGGAGGAGGATTACGAGCCTGTGCCCGAAGCGGAGCAGGCCGCGCCGCCCTTGGGCAATACCGAAAGCGTCAAGCTCGATCCCAAATATCCGGTGGAAATCCGCACCGAAGAGGGCGAAATCAAAACCATGCTGGAAACCTACCTGCCGCTGATTACCCAGCAGCAGGAAGAAGAGCTGGATAAAGAGCAGGTCGGCTTTTTGGCCGAGGAAACCCCCGACAACGTCAAAACCATTCTGCAAACCAAAGGCTATTTCAACAGCCGCGCCGACATTCAGGATTTGGGCAGCAGCTACCGCCTTGATGTGACCCCCGGCCCGCGCACCAAAATCGACAACGTCAGCGTGGCCTTAATCGGCGATGTGTTGTCGGAAGGCAATCTGGCCGACTACTACCAAAGCGCGATGAGCAATTGGCAGCAGCCGGTGGGCAGCTATTTCGACCAAGACGGCTGGAGCAGCAGCAAAACCTCGGTCTTGTCGGCAGTTACGCGCAAAAAATACCCGCTGGCCAAGCTCACCCAATCCCAAGCCACCATCGACCCCGCCAAGCAGTCGGCCGATTTAAACGTGATTGTGGAAAGCAACCGCCCGATTTATTTCGGCGATTTCCAAATCAGCGGCACGCGCCGCTATCCCGAAAGCGTGGTCAAAGGGCTGGCGCAGTTCGAGCCGGGCGCGCCGTATGATTTGGACAAGCTGCTGGATTTCCAGCAGGCTTTGGAGCAAAACGGCCACTATTCCGGCGCCGTGGTGCAGGCCGATTTCGACAATCTCGAAGGCGACCGCGTGCCGGTTAAAGTCGATGTGACCGAAATGAAGCGCCACAAGCTCGAAACCGGCATCCGCTACGATTCCGAATACGGCCTGGGCGGACGCATCGGCTACGACTACTACAACCTGTTCAACAAAGGCTATATCGGATCGGTGGTGTGGGACATGGACCGCTACGAAACCACGCTGGCCGCCGGCATCAGCCAGCCGCGCAACAACCGCGGCAACTACTGGACCAGCAACGTCGCCTACAACCGCTCGACCACCCAAAATCTGGAAAAACGCGCGCTCTCCAGCGGCCTGTGGTATGTGCGCGAGCGCAACGGCATCGACGCCCGTCTCGGCGTGGAATTTCTGATTGAAGACCGCAAAGTCCCCAACACCGATTACGACCTGGGCCGCAGCCACGCCACCATGCTCACCGCCGCCTGGAAGCGTCAAAACATCGACACCACCCTGCGCCCGGAAAACGGCTATTATCTCGACGGCAAAATCGGCGTAACCCTGGGTAAAGTCCTGTCGTCCACCGCCATGGCGCGGGCTTACGGCAGCGCGGGCTATTTCTTTACGCCGGAAAACAAAAAAATCGGCACATTTATCGCACGCGGCCAAATCGGCTACACCTACGCGCGCGAAGACCAGGAAGTGCCCTCCAGCCTCGAATTCCGCACCGGCGGCGCATCCAGCGTGCGCGGCTACGAGCAGAACAGCATCGGCCTGAGCGGCCCCGGCGGCTCGGTGCTGCCCGAGCGCGCCCTGGCCGTTGCCAGCTTCGAATACCAATACCCGCTGACCAAAAGCTTTTCCGCAGCGGTATTCCACGACATGGGCGATGCCGCGCATTCCTTCCAGCGCATGACCCTGAAACACGGCACCGGCGTCGGCCTGCGCTGGTTCAGCCCCGTTGCGCCGTTTGCCTTCGACATCGCCTACGGCCATCAGGACAAAAAAATCCGCTGGCACATCAGCCTGGGCACACGCTTCTAAAGCCCGGGCGCAAAGCCGCCGTTTTCAGACGGCCGCACATGCCGTCTGAAAATACGCGCGTAAAACCAAATAACACAGAAAAACAAGCCGCAGCCGATACCGCCGCGCTTGATTTTCCCGCACCGCACAACACCGGAGCCGGCCGCACAACCCGCTCCGACATCATTACACCGACAAACGCCATGACCGATACCGTACTTACCCCGACTGCCGGGCCGTCTGAAAAACCGCCCGCACCGCCACGCAAACGCCGCCCGCTGCGCGCTTTGGCCTGGGCGCTGCTGTGCGTCGCCGCCGCGCTGCTCTGCATCGGCGGCTGGCTGGTTTCCACCGAATCCGGCCTGCGCTTCGGCCTGTACAAAATTCCGTCGTGGTTCGGCGTCAACATTTCCTCGAAATCCCTCAACGGCACGCTGCTCAAAGGTTTCGACGGCAGCGAATGGCTGGTGGAAACCGAGGGCGCGGACGTACGCATCAGCTCGCTGCGCTTTGATTGGCAGCCGTCTGAATTATTCCGCCCCAGCCTGCACATTACCGAGCTGGTGGCGGGCGACATCGCCATCGTCACCAAACCCGTACCGCCCACGGAAGACACCCCGCCTGCCGGCCTGCCCGACAGCATCGACCTGCCCGCCACCGTGTATATCGACCGCGTGGAAACCGGCCAAATCAGCGTCGGCAAAAACTTCGAGCAGCAAACCGTTTATGTGGAAAAAATTCAGACGGCCTACCGCTACGACCGCACGGAGCACCGTCTCGACCTGACCACCCTCAAATCGCCCTGGAGTGAATCGGTGGGCGCGGTGGTGGTCGGCCTGCAAAAACCGTTTACCCTCAATACCGCCATCTACACCAAAGGCGAATTGGAAGGCGAAACCGTACACGGCACGGCGCGGCTGTGGGGCAGCCTGCAAGATGTCCGCACCGATCTGATTCTCACCGGCGACAACGTGCAGCTTTACGCCCGCTCCACCGTCCACCCCTTTGCCGCCAGCCTGAACGAAATGCTCAGCGAAGTGCAGGCCAAAGGCTTCAACGTCAACCCTTCCGCCTTTCTGCCCTCGCTGCCCAAAGCCCGTCTGAATTTCGATGCCACCGTTGTACCCGCGTTCAGCAACGGCATCGCTTTAGAAGGCTCGCTCGATTTGGGCAACCGCGAAGCCGGTTTTGCCGATGAAAACGCCATTCCCGTACGCACCCTGCTGGGCAGCTTTACGGTGGACGACAACGGCAAAATCCACATCAGCGAAGCCGACATCGAGCTGCTGAAGCAGGGTAGGGTCGTGGTCAGCGGCGACATCGACACCGCCGCCGATACCTTAAATCTGGCTCTGGACATCCGCGATGTCGGCGCCGACGATGCCGTTACCACCCAAATCGCCGGCCGTCTCAACGGCGGCATCAATGTTAAAGGCGCGACCGCATCCCCCGATATCGACTGGAATCTCGACAGCGGCAACGCCCGCACCACCGGCCTGCTCTCCATCGTCACCGACCCGCAGCTCGGCCAGCAGACGCTCAAGCTCGACAGCCTGAAAGTGCTGCCTCAAAACGGCGGCGAATTGAGCGCATCGGGCTTTTTGGAGCTGTTTCAAGACCAAATCCTGAAGCTCGACATCACCAGCCAAGCCTTCAACCCCGCCCGCATCGACCCGCAACTGCCCGACGGCAGCGTCAACGGCTCGCTTGCGCTCTCCGGTGCGCTGACCGAGCAACGCTACGGCGGCCAAATGCAGTTTGCCCCGAGCACGCTCAACGGCGTGTCTCTGAGCGGCAGCGCCGACGTGCAATATGAAAACCAACACCTCAGCCGCGCTTTCAGCGACTTAAAACTGGGCACCAACGTCATCAAAACCGACGGCAGCTTCGGCAAAAAAGACGACCGCCTCAATCTCAGCATCAGCGCGCCCGACCTTTCGCGCTTCGGCTTCGGCCTGAGCGGCCTGCTGAATGCCAAAGGCTACGTCGCCGGCAATTTTTCAGACGGCCTCAAATCGCTGGACATCGACATCGCCGGGCAGGCGCGCGCGTTCCGCCTGGCCGATACCGTCGGCATCCGCACGCTGGATTTCAAACTCAAAGGCTCGCCCGATACCGCCAAACCGTTGGCCGCCGAGCTGATCGGCGAGCAGATTGTGCTGGCGGGCGACACGCCCACCACCGTGGATGCCGTTAACCTCTTCGTCAACGGCACGGGACTGAGCCACCGCATCCACGGCGGCAGCAGCATGGCACTCGACGGCAAACGCTACAAGCTGGAAATCGATGCCAACGGCGGCCTCAACCGCGAGCAAACCCAATGGACGGGCGCGGTCAGCCTGCTCGACATCAGCGGCGCGTTCAACCTCAAGCTGCAAAACCGCATGCAGCTCGAAGCGGGCGCCGAGCGCGTGGCCATGAGCCCCGCCCGCTGGTCGGCCATGGGCGGCAGCCTCAATCTGCAAAGTTTCGTGTGGGACAAAAAAACCGGCATCACCAGCAAAGGCAGCGCCGACAACCTGCACATGGCTGAGCTGCACAATTTCTACACCCCGCCGGTGGCGCACAATCTCGTACTCGGCGGCGATTGGGATTTATCGTATAGCGAAAACGCCCGCGGCTATCTCAACATCGTGCGCCAGGGCGGCGACATTACCCTGCCCGACAGCAACCAAACGCTGGGCTTAAGCGCGCTCGCCTTACGCACCCGCTTCCAAAACAACCGCATCGACGCCCTGCTCGACGGCCATACCCGCTTCGGCAAGCTGGATGCCAATGTCGGCATCGGCCAGCAGTTCGGCAACAAAATCACCGAAGCGCCGCTCTCCGGCAAAGTCAACATCGATATCCCCGACCTTGCCCCGTTCCGCGCCTTCCTGCCCAATACCGCCCAAAATCTGAGCGGCAGCTTCAAAGGCAGCGCCGACATCGGCGGCCGCATCGCCTCCCCCACCGTCAACAGCACGCTGGCAGGCGATTCCAACTACGGCAAACTCAACGGCAACGTCCACATCGGGCACGCCGACGACTTGATGAACGCGCCGCTCTCCGGCCGCATCAACTTCAACGTAGCCGAGCTGGAAACCTTCCGCAACTTCCTGCCCGTCGGTCAAACCATCAAAGGCAACCTTACCGCCGCCGTCAGTCTGGCCGGCCGCGTGGGCGAGCCGCAGCTGGGCGGCACGCTGAACGGCGAAAAACTCTACTACCGCAATCAGGCGCAGGGCATCATTCTCGACAACGGCGTGTTGCGTTCGCACCTGCAAGGGCAACGCTGGATTATCGACAGCCTGAAATTCCACCGCGGCGGCACGGTCGAACTGACCGGCAACGTGGCGCTGGATAACGCCACGCCCGATGTCGATGTCGATATCGTGTTCGACAAATACCGCACCCTCTCCCGCCCCAACCGCCGCCTGGCGCTGAGCGGCAAAGCCAAGCTGCTTTACAGCGAAGTACGCGGCGTGGCGCTGACCGGCGGCCTGAAAGCCGATTTCGGTATGTTCGGCTTCCAAAACGCCTCTATGCCGACTTTGGACGACGATGTCGTCATTCTCGGCGAAGAGAAGAAAACCCAAACCGCCGCCACCCCGATTTATATGGATTTGGACATCGACCTGAACGACAACGTACATTTCGTCGGCGAGGGTCTGAACGTGACTTTGGGCGGCAAACTCAAACTGATGGCACGCCCCGGCGAGAGCGTGCAGGGTGTCGGCTCGGTTAACGTCATCAAAGGCAGCTACAAAGCCTACGGCCAGGATTTGGAAATCAAAAAATGCGTGATTTCCTTTGTCGGCCCGCTTTCCGACCCCAATCTCAACATCCGCGCCGAACGCCGCCTATCCCCAGTCGGCGCAGGCGTGGAAGCCCTAGGCAGCCTCAGCAACCCGCGCGTGACCCTGGTGGCCAATGAAGCCATGAGCGAAAAAGACAAACTCTCCTGGCTGATTCTCAACCGCCCGAGCTCCGGCAGCGACAGCGACAACGCCGCGCTTTCCGCCGCCGCCGGCGCCTTCCTGGCCGGACAGCTGAACGACCGCATCGGCCTGGTGGACGACATCGGCCTGACCAGCCAGGAAAGCCGCAACACCGAAACCGGCGAAATGAACCCCGCCGAGCAGGTGCTCACCGTCGGCAAACAGCTGACCAACGAGCTGTATGTCGGCTACGAATTCGGCATCACCACCGCCAAGCAGTCGGTCAAACTCATGTATCAGCTTACCCGCTCCATTCAGGCCATCGCCCGCATCGGCAACCTCTCCAGCGGCGGCGAGCTGAAATACGCCATCCGCTTCGACACCCTGCCGTGGCAGAAAAAGCTCAAAGCGCAGGACAAAGCCGCCGAAGCAGCCGAAAAACGCCGTTTTGAAGAGCAGCAACAGCAGCAAAACCGGCCGTAAAGCCGTCTGAAAAATATAGTCGGAGCGTAAATTCTGCTACAAGG
>NZ_BCWL01000044.1 GCF_001592185.1 Bergeriella denitrificans NBRC 102155 | reverse complement strand
AGCATTCGAACTCATCATCTGCACAAAAAATCCCCGCCCTACTCCATCCGGGATTGGCTCAACAACAATAGCCGTCTGAAAAAAGCCGTCTGAAAAATCCATTTTTCAGACGGCTTTTGTATGTCTTTAATCCTGCGAAAGCGCTTCTACTGCCCTTTCAGCCACTCATCTCGAGTGTTTTTCGCTTCTTCAAAATAGCGGTAGAGCGCGGCGTTGTCGCCCTGCTCCAATACGCCGCGCAACACGGCGAGCTGCGCTTCCACGCCGGAGAGCAAATCCAGCAGGCTGCGCTTGTTCGCCATGCAGATGTCCGTCCAAATCGCGGGGTGGCTGGAAGCGATGCGGGTAAAGTCGCGGAAACCGGATGCGGCAAATTTCAGATAAGTTGCGCCGTCGGGGTGGTCGAACATTTCATGCACAAATGCAAAGGCCAGCAGATGCGGCAGATGCGACACCGCCGCAAAAACAGCATCATGCTCGGCCGCGCTCATGCGGAACGTACGCGCGCCGACGGCCTGCCACAGCGCTTCTATCCGCTCCAGGCTGCCCGGCCGCTCGCGCCCGTGCGGCGTGATAATCAGCTTTTTATCCTGATACAGCCCGAACTGCGCCGCCAGCGCGCCGTGGCGGTCGGAGCCGGCAATCGGGTGGGCGGCGATGCAGTTGGCGAAAAAATCGGGCAGGTATTCGGCAAAGGCAGCCAATGCCGACTGCTTGGTGCTGCCGACGTCCGACACCAGCGTGTCCGTCCGCAAAAAGGGCGCAATGGCGCGGCAGATGTGCGGCAGCGTGGAAACGGGCGTGGCAATCAAAACCAAATCCGCATCGACCATGCTCTCGGCGCACACTTCCGTAAACGCGGCATCTATGACTTTGCGCTCCAGCGCGCGGTCGAGGTTGTCGCGGCTCAAGTCGATGCCCGTGACTTTTTCCACCAGCCCCAAACGCTTCAAATCCAGCACAAACGAGCCGCCGATCAGGCCGACGCCTATCAGGGTGATGTGTTTGAGCGGAGCGGTGGCAGACATACAGGGCTTCAATAATCGGTTGGAAACGGCTTAGTTTACCCGATTGGGGCGTGTTCTCAAAGCCGAAAACGCGCCGCACGCCGCCTACAGCTGCCGCGCACATAAAAAAAGGCCGTCTGAAACGGATGTTTTTCAGACGGCCTGCCTTTATCTGCCTGCAAGATAACCGTCGGATGATGTTGGAATGACACGGTAATCCCGCCGGAGACAAGTGCTTAAAAGCGGTTTACAGCCGGTTGGTTTTCCCCAAGCGTTGCACGGTTTCGTTCAACAGGGTTTCGATTTCCAACCACATTACAGCAGCCCCGGATTGCCTTGTGCCGGATCGGCGGCGCGGGCGGCTTCGGCATCGGCCACAGTCAGCCCCAAGGCTTTGGCCACGCCTTCGCCGTAAGCCGGATCGCACTTAACGCAGTTGCGGATATGGCGGTATTTGATGAAATCCGGCGCATCGCCCATGGCGGCGGCGGTGTTGTCGAACAGGGCCTGCTTTTGCTGCGCGTTCATCAAGTTAAACAGCGCGCGCGGCTGGCTGAAGTAGTCGGCATCGTCTTCGCGGTAGTTCCAATGCGCGGCATCACCGTTGATTTTCAGCGGTGGCTCGGCAAATTGCGGCTGCTCCTGCCATTGTTGGTAACTGTTCGGCTCGTAATGCAGCGTGCTGCCGTAGTTGCCGTCCACGCGGCCTTGTCCGTCGCGGGCGTTGCTGTGTACGGGGCAGCGCGGCGCGTTCACCGGAATCTGGTTGCGGTTGACGCCCAGGCGGTAGCGTTGCGCGTCGGCGTAGTTAAACAGGCGCGCCTGCAGCATTTTGTCGGGCGACACGCCGATACCGGGCACGAGGTTGCTCGGTGCGAAGGCGGATTGTTCCACGTCGGCAAAGAAGTTTTCCGGATTTTTGTTCAGCTCGAACTCGCCCACTTCAATCAGCGGATAATCTTTTTTCGGCCATACTTTCGTCAGGTCAAACGGATGGTAAGGCACTTTCTCCGCATCGGCTTCGGGCATAATCTGCACATACATCGTCCACTTCGGAAAATCGCCGCGCTCGATGGCTTCGTATAAATCCTTCTGATGGCTTTCGCGGTCTTGGCCGATGATTTTTTCCGCTTCTTCGTTGGAAAGGTTTTCAATGCCCTGCTGCGTACGGAAGTGGAATTTCACCCAGAAGCGTTCGCCCGCTTCGTTCCAGAAGCTGTAAGTATGGCTGCCGAAGCCGTGCATATGGCGGTAAGACTTCGGAATGCCGCGCTCGCTCATCACGATGGTCACTTGGTGGAAGGCTTCGGGCAGCAGCGTCCAGAAATCCCAGTTATTGGCCGCGCTGCGCATATTGGTGCGCGGGTCGCGTTTGACGGCTTTGTTCAAATCCGGGAATTTGCGCGGGTCGCGCAGGAAGAACACGGGGGTGTTGTTGCCCACCATGTCCCAGTTGCCCTCTTCGGTGTAAAACTTCAGCGCGAAACCGCGGATGTCGCGCTCGGCATCGGCCGCACCGCGCTCGCCGGCCACGGTGGTGAAGCGGGCGAACATTTCGGTTTGCTTACCGACTTGGCTGAAAATCTTGGCACGGGTGTATTTCGTGATGTCGTTGGTGACGGTAAACGTACCGAACGCACCGCTGCCTTTGGCATGCATACGCCGCTCGGGAATCACTTCGCGCACGAAGTCGGCCAGTTTTTCGTTCAGCCACAAATCCTGCGCCAGCAAAGGGCCGCGCGCGCCGGCGGTAAGGCTGTTTTGATTGTCGGCAACGGGCGCGCCGTTGCTCATGGTGAGATGGGTCACAGGACATTTGTTCATGGTGCTGCTCCTTTGGGTCGGGTCAAAATCGGGGTGTGAAGCGTCTGATGTTTATCGTCATTAGCAGAATTAAGATACGCTGTCGGCTGCTGACCGTATTTTATCCGTTGCGTATGACTGTTTTTTTAAGGTATCGGGGTTACAGATTTTCGATTTGGCGGAAAGCGTATTCGTAGCCGGTTTCCTGTTCATACCATTCGCTGATGCTCATCGGTATCTCCTTCGTTTTCACTATGGAACATATCATAATCTAAAATTTTAACTATTAAAACTATGAAACCGATTTCTTTTAGCTATATTAAATGGATATTTAATTATTAATAGTTTTCCCTGATGATGTAAGCCGCCGTTTTCAGACGGCCTTTTCCGCCCTATAATGCCCCCATGTATAACCACGCCACCACCCGCATTTTAGGCATCGACCCCGGCAGCCGCGTTACCGGCTTCGGCATCATCGATGTACGCGGCCGCGAGCATTTTTACGTTGCTTCCGGCTGCATCAAAACCATACCCGGCGACGAGCTGGCGGGGCGGATTGCGGTGATTTGCGAGCATATCGGCGAAATCATCGACACCTACCGCCCCAACCATGCCGCGGTGGAGCAGGTGTTTGTCAACGTCAATCCCGCCGCCACGCTGATGCTCGGCCAGGCGCGCGGCGCGGCGATTGCGGCCTTAACCATGCGCGGCCTGCCCGTGTACGAATACACCGCCCTGCAGGTCAAGCAGGCTGTGGTCGGGCAAGGCAAGGCGGCCAAAGAGCAGGTGCAGCACATGGTGGTGCAGATGCTGGGGCTGTCGGGCACGCCGCAAGCCGATGCCGCCGACGGCCTGGCCGTTGCGCTGACCCACGCCCTGCGTAATCACGGCCTGGCCGCCAAGCTCAACCCCGACGGCATGCAGATTAAACGCGGGCGGTTTCAGGGCTGAGCCTGTTTTCAGACGGCCTATCCCACCGCCGACGCGCAGGCCGTCTGAAAAACCGCCCGCGCCGCCACATCAAAGGAGAACCTTGTGAACGAGACCATTCAAACCCTGCTGCAACACCGCAGCATCCGCAAATTCAAACCGCAGCCGCTGGACAAAGCCACCATTGACCTGCTGGTCGAAGTCGCCCAACGCGCATCCACCAGCAGCTATATGCAGGCCTGCACCATCATCAGCGTGACCGACGAAGCGATTAAACACGAATTGGCCGTGCTCGGTATGCAGGAATATGTGCGCGACAACGGCCATCTGTTTATCTTCGTGGCCGACACCGCCCGCAATTCCGCCATCGCCGCCGCGCAGGGCATCGACCCCGTGTACCAAAGCAGCGCCGACCGTTTCCTGGCCGGCGTATATGACTGCAGCATCGCCGCGCAAAACATGGTCGCCGCCGCCGAAAGCATGGGCTTGGGCGCGGTGTATCTGGGCACGATACTCAACGATGCCGCCAAAGTCATCGAGCTGCTCGGCCTGCCGCCGCGCACCTTCCCCGTATTCGGCCTCGCGCTGGGCTACCCCGAATTCCAGCCGCGCCTCAAACCGCGCCTGCCCGCCCAAATCGTGCACATGGAAAACCGCTACACGCCGGTTACCGAGCCGGAGCAGCAGGCCGCGCTGGCCGCCTACGATGCGGAAATGGCCGAATATTACAGCAAACGCGGCAGCGGCAGCCGCGAAGAAACCTTCAGCCACATGGCGGGCAAATACACCCACACCCAGCAGGCCAAGCGCACGCAGTTGGGCAAATTAATCCGCCAGCAAGGTTTCTTTACCGAGCTGGATAAAGACGCATAAGCCGCCAAAGGCCGTCTGAAACCGCAGCACTGCCGGTTTTCAGACGGCCTTTGCGCCGCATTAGTCAATTCAAATAAAAAAGCTACCGAGTTTGGCCGCCGCCCGCTCGCCCTAACCGCACGGATACCGATAATGAAATTTGCCTTTTTCCTGCTTTATCTCATCCAGCTGCTGCCCTTCAAAATCATCCACCTGATTGCCGACGGCATCGGCACGCTGGCCTATTACGCCGTCGCCCCGCGCCGCAAAGTAGGCGAAGTCAACCTGCGCAAATGCTTTCCCGAATGGAGCGCAGCGCAGCGCAAAGCCGTATTGAAAAGCCATTTCCGGCACATGGGCAAACTCCTGTTTGAATACGGCCTGTATTGGTATGCCCCGGCAGAGCGGCTGCGGAAATTCGTGCGCTACCAAGACAAGCACCATCTGGATAACGCGCTCGCGGCAGGCGAAAAAGTCATCCTGCTCTACCCGCACTTTACCGCTTTTGAAATGGCCGTTTACACGCTCAACCAAGACGTGCCGCTTACCAGCATGTATTCGCACCAGAAAAACAAAGCCATGGACGAGCAGATTCTCAAAGGCCGCCACCGCTACGACAATGTGTTCCTGATCGGCCGCAACGAAGGCCTGCGCGCCATCATCAAGCATTTACGCAAAAGCGACGCGCCCTTTCTCTACCTGCCCGACCAGGATTTCGGCCGCCACGACTCGATTTTCGTCGATTTCTTCAACATTCCCACCGCTACCATCTCCGGCCTGAGCCGCATCGCCGCGCTCACCGGCGCCAAAGTCATCCCCGCTATTCCCACCCGCGAGGCCGACAATACCGTTACCCTGCGCTTCTACCCCGCATGGGAACATTTCCCCGGCAGCGACCTCCACGCCGACACCCGCCGCATGAACGAATTTATCGAAGACCGCGTCCGCGAAATACCCGAGCAGTATTTCTGGCTGCACAAACGCTTCAAAACCCGCCCCGAGGGCGAAGCAGGGTTTTATTAATCCGAAAATTACATGCAGCTACAAATAAAACCCGACAGCCCGCCGCCGGCGGGCTGTTTTATTTTCTTCTAATCAAACCCGCCGCACCGCAAAGCCGTCTGAAAAACGCACACGCAAAACACCCGAGTATTTGTATTTCCTACATTATTTATATGCCTTCAAAATAATTACCGCCGCATACCTGTTACCTAAAAAATAAAATTCCTCAAACATGAATATTTAATTAATACATTAAATTTAATTTTGTTTAAAATCATATATTTATAAAATAAGCACATTTTATCCGCTTTTTGTCACACTAAAGCTAAAAAACATAAATTCCAAAATTTAAAACAATCAAAAAATTAAATGCCAATAAAATCCTTAAAAACCCCAAATTTTCGGATTTTATAACCATTTTTCAGCAGATTGCAAACAAACAGCAAAGAAGATTTTTAAAAACAAAACGCTTGCCAAGCCCCTGCTTTTCGCGTAAATTCCGCTACATCAAATTACAGCTTTCAGACGGCCTATCCGCAAAGCATTCTGAAAGCGCTTTCTTCCCCCTCGTGGGACGCTGCGGCAGACTGATTCCTGCTGCCGGAGCGGTTTTTTATCGGTGCAGAGTTGAGCTGCGCTGATAAAGCCGCAGGCGAAAGCCTGTATTGTTTGTGAAGCGTAAATCTCTGATTTGAGGTATTGGGGCAATCCTGTGGGGGATTGCCTCTTTTTTTATCTGCGGCTTCGTGCCACAATGCCCTATCCCGAACGACCGGAGTACCGCCATGACCCCGATACTCGCCTTTGATATCGAAACCGTCCCCGATGTAAACGGCATCCGCCTGCTCCACAACCTGCCCGCCGGCGTATCCGATGAAGAAGTCGTCTTATTCGCCCAGCAAAAACGCCGCGCCCAAACCGGCGGCGATTTTATGCAGCACCATCTGCACCAAGTGGTCGCCATTTCCTGCTGTATGCGCTGGGGCGCGGAAAAAATCCACGTCGGCACCATCGGCGACACCGGCGACAGCGAAGAAACCGTCATCGCCAAGTTTTTCGAACTGATTGAAAACCACACCCCGCAGCTCGTCAGCTGGAACGGCGGCGGCTTCGATTTGCCCGTCTTGCACTACCGCGCCCTGATTCACGGCATCGCCGCCGCCCGCTATTGGGATATGGGCGAAGGCGATTTCGGCGACAGCCGCGATTTCAAGTGGAACAACTACATCAGCCGCTACCACAGCCGCCATTGCGATTTAATGGATCTGCTCGCCCTCTACCAGCCGCGCGCCAGCGTGCCGCTCGACGATATGGCGAAACTCTGCGGCTTCCCCGGCAAGCTCGGCATGGACGGCAGCAAAGTATGGGAAGCCTACCACCAAGGCCGTCTGAAAGACATCCGCGATTATTGCGAAACCGACGCCGCCAATACCTATTTAATGTATCTGCGCTTCCGCCTGATGAGCGGCGCACTCGACGGCGACGAATACGAAGTCGAAGTCAAACGCCTGAAAAACTATCTGAAAGAACAATCCGCCGATAAGCAGCACTGGCAGGAATTTATTGCCGAATGGCGTTAAACGGCAAAAGCCGTCTGAAAACACCGCAAAGGGGATTTTTCAGACGGCTTTTTTCAAATCTTAATCCGCCGCAGCTCCGTAGAACGGGCATCTTGTGACCAAAGGAAATCCCGTTTACGGGACCCGTCGCTCATTTATGGAATGAGATAAACCTTTTACAGAGCCATTTTCTTTGCCTTGCAGCAAAGCGACGGGCAGGGATGCCCGTCCTACGCTCTCCCAAATCCATCAGGCGGCTGAGCAAAGGCTAAGCCGCTTGGGAACGGATAAAGGCTTCGGATTCACTCAGCCACCTGTCGAAATCAAGATAAGCCGTACTTTTTACAAAACAAAAAGCATAGGCCGCACCCAACCCGTACCCAAAAACCACGGCATTTTCAGACGGCCTTGCCCCTACTCCGCCTTAAAACGCACTGCCTCGCCGAACACCTCTGCCCACAGGCGGCGCACGCTGTCGTAATACGCGGCGGGCGTGTTGCCGTCTGCCGCCCGGTTGCCGTCGCACAGTTTGGCGTTGTGTTGCTGCTGGCGGTAGAAGCGGTAGGCATCGCGGCTTTGCGCGGCCAAGTCTTTATCGGCCAGCCCGCAGCCGGCGGCGATGTCCAGCAGGGCGATGTTGCCGTAGTTGTCGAGCAGCGCGGGATAGTCGCGGGCATAGGCCAAAATCAGATACTGCACGATAAATTCCACATCCACCACGCCGCCGCGCGCGTATTTGACGTTGCCGTCTTCGGGCGGATGCGTGGCAAACATTTTTTCGCGCATGGCGATGATTTCCTGCGCCAACGCTTTGCGGTCGCGTTCGGCGGTTAACATATCGCGGCGGATGCGCTCGAAGGCCGTCTGAATATCTGCTTCGCCGCAGATAAAACGCGCGCGGGTCAGGGATTGGTGTTCCCACGTCCAAGCATTTTCGCGCTGGTATTTTTCAAACGCGGCCACGCTGTGCGCCAAAAAGCCGCTGTCTCCGTTGGGACGCAGGCGCAAGTCCACGTCGTAGAGCATGCCCGCGCCGGTGGCGGTGGCCAGCCAGTTGGTCAGGCGGCGGGCGAAACGGGTGTACACATCGGCGGCATCGGGATGCGGGTCGTCATACAGGTACACCAAATCGAGATCGGAGGCATAGCCCAGCTCTTTGCCGCCGAGCTTGCCGTAGCCGACCACGGCAAAGCGCGGGGTGTCGCGGTGTTTTTTCGGCATATCCGCCCACACATACGGCATGGCGGCGGCAATCACGGTATCGGCCAGCAGGGAAAGCTCGTCCGACAGGGCTTCCACCGTCCACAGTCCGGCCAAATCCTGCACCGCCAGGCGGAATACTTGGGCGTGCTGGAAATGGCGCAATACATCCATCTGCGCTTCGGTATCGCCGTTACAGTTGGCCAGGCCGTCTGAAAGTTCGGCAGCCAGGCGCGGCCAGTCAAACTGCGTTTCCAAAAGCTGGGCGCTGATTAATTCGTCGAGCAGTATCGGATAGCGCGTCAGATAATCGGCCACCCAGGCGCTCTGCCCCATGATTTCGGCCAGATGCCGCAGGGTTTGCGGATGTTCGTTTAAAAACGCCAGATAGGCGGAGCGGCGGCTGATGTTTTCCAGAAAATCCAGCAGGCGCAGCAGGGTTTCGGTGGGATTGGGCAGCGCGGCGGCGGCTTCGGCCAGGCGGGGCACGGCGGCATCGAAACGCGGCTGGGCATGGGCGGAAAGGTGGCGGTATTTGTTGCTGCTGCGGATATTGTCCAAACGCCCAACCACCGCATCGGCATCGAAACCGGCCTGCTGCAGGCGCTCGCGTTTCGCCTGTTCGTCGGCGCCGCCCTGCCACAGCCACTGCCAGGCGTGGGTTTCGTCGGCTTCCGCATCGGGATCGCTGAGAATTTCGTTAAACAGGGCGTTAACGCGGGCGCGGTGCGCGTTCAGGCCGTCTGAAAAAGCGGCATAGTCGGCAAAGCCCATGCTTTCGGCCAAAAGCTGCTGCTGGTCGGGATCTGCGGGCAAGGTTTGCGTCTGCTGGTCGTCCCAATACTGCAGGCGGTGTTCCACATCGCGCAAAAAGCGGTAGGCTTCCAGCAGCATATCGGCCTGCGCCTGAGGCAGAATGTCGGCTTCGGCGAGCTTGTGCAGCGTTTCGCGCGTGCCTTTCAGCTGCAGCGCGCGCATTTGGCCGCCGCGTATCATTTGGAAAATTTGGGCGATAAATTCGACTTCGCGGATGCCGCCCGCGCCGAGCTTGATGTTGTCGGCCATGCCTTTTTTGCTGACTTCGCTGCGGATTTGGCGGTGCAGGCGGCGCATACCTTCGTAGGCGTTGTAATCGAGATATTTGCGGAAAACAAACGGCCGCACCAGCGCGGCAATACCGTTCGGATAAGGCGTGACCACGCGGCCTTTGCACCAGGCATAACGCTCCCATTCGCGCCCGTGCTGAATCAGGTATTGCTCCAGCGCGGTTTCGCTCGACACCAGCGCGCCCGAATCGCCGTCCGGCCGCAACCGCATATCGACGCGGAACACCTGGCCGTCGGCGGTGATGTCGTCCAGCAGCGCAATCAGTTTTTTGCCGACTTTGGTGAAAAATTCCTGATTTTCACGCGCACGCCGCCCGTCGGTTTCGCCCGATTCGGGGTAGACGAAAATCAAATCGATGTCGGACGAAACATTCAGCTCATAGCCGCCCGCCTTGCCCATCGCCACCACGCTCAAATGCTGCGGCGACTGCGTATAACGCCCCAGCGGCGTGCCGTACAGCCCCTGATAATAAGCATGGGCAAACTGTAAAGCCGTATTGATGGCAAAGTCGGCAAACAGCGTAATCGTGCGTGTAACTTCGTCTAAATCGCTGATGCGGTTGATGTCGCGCACGATAATCTGCGCCACCACATAGCGGCGCAGCAACCGAAGCTGCCGCGCCAGCTCCGCTTCGTCTTCCGCCGCGATGATGCCCGACCAGTCGGCAAACGCCTGAAAATCGGCTTCTGCGAGCGTTTTCTCCAGCATGGGCAGAAACACCTCCGGCTGAAGGTTGCCGCTGTCGAGATGGCGGGCAAGATAATGCGAATGGCGGCGGGCATACTCAATCGGGTTCATAAGGCAGTCCGGTTATAGGGGGAATATAGTCGGTGAAATTCAATTCTGCGACAAGGCGAGCCAACGCCGTAGCAGGATTTAAGTTCGACAACGATACACCATCATAGCAAGGATTACGGCCTAATGAAAAGCCGCGCCGCCCGTGCGCTTTTCAGACGGCCTGCTCTGAATCGGGTACAATGCGCTTCTGCACCTTGTACCATTTTCCGCCATCATAAAAAATGGTGTCACCATCCAGCAAAAAACACAAAAACCGTACACAATATGCCAAACAACACACCGCAGAAGCCGTCTGAAAACAATCAAGTTAACCAATTTATCGGCACACGCCGCCTTTCCGTGGCGCCCATGCTCGACTGGACCGACCGTCACTACCGCTATCTGGCACGCCAGATTACCCGCCACACCTGGCTTTACAGCGAAATGGTCAACGCGGGCGCCATCAATTACGGCGATAAAGACCGCTTTTTGATGTTCAACGAAGGCGAGCAGCCCGTCGCCCTGCAGCTGGGCGGCAGCGAGCCTACCGAATTGGCGCAGGCGGCCAAAGCCGGCGCAGCTTACGGCTACAATGAAATCAACTTAAACTGCGGCTGCCCCAGCCCGCGCGTGCAGAAAGGCGCGTTCGGTGCCTGCCTGATGAACGAAGCGGATTTGGTGGCCGACTGTCTCAACGCCATGCAGGACGCGGTGCAGATTCCCGTAACCGTCAAACACCGCATCGGCATCGACCGCCAAACCGACTATCAGCCCCTGGCCGATTTCGTCGGCACGCTGCGCGGTAAAACCGCCTGCCGCACCTTTATCGTCCACGCCCGCAACGCCTGGCTCGACGGCCTTTCCCCCAAAGAAAACCGCGACGTGCCGCCGCTGAAATACGAATATGTGTACCGCCTCAAGCAGGAGTTTCCCGATTTGGAGATCATCATCAACGGCGGCATCACCACCAACGAGCAAACCGCCGCCCACCTGCAACACGTTGACGGCGTGATGATCGGCCGCGAGGCTTACCACAATCCGATGGTGATGCGCGAATGGGACCGCCTGTTTTACGGCGACGATGCCGCTCCGGTCGAATATGCCGATTTGGTGGGCAAACTGTATGCCTACAGCCAAGCCCAAATCCAAGCCGGGCGCGGCACGACCCTGCGCCACATCGTCCGCCACAGCCTCGGCCTGATGCACGGCCTCAACAAAGCGCGCGTATGGCGGCGTATGCTCTCCGATGCCAACTTGCTGAAAGACAACGACGGCAGCCTGATTCTCGAAGCCTGGCGCGAAGTGGAGCGGGCCAATTCCTGGGCTTAAAGATACGGTGCAGGCCGTCTGAAAATATGATTTTCAGACGGCCTTTTTGTTTGGAATGCGGGGGAAGCGAAGCGGACTTGCGAAGCTAATGACGGCAATAAAGATTTCTGTTTTTCAAAAATCCCCCCTATTTCTTCCCGCCCCACCCCGCAAAAAAGCCGTCTGAAAACCAAGTTTTTCAGACGGCTTTTTTGTTTTGCAGCGATA
>NZ_BCWL01000043.1 GCF_001592185.1 Bergeriella denitrificans NBRC 102155 | reverse complement strand
ATATTTTTGTGCTTATTTGAACCAGCCGGACAAGGCGGGAATGCGGGTTAAAACCAGTCTGTCGAGCAGCCAGACTGCGGCAATGGCGGCCAGCGCGGTCGGGAAAAGTGCAGCAATCAGCAGCAGGGGCAGCGCCATGCCCCAAAAAGGCGGCAGCGGTATGTGCCGTGCGGGCGGAATCAGGCCGCTTGCGCCGGACGGGCGGCGTTTCCACCACATCACCCAGCCGCTGATGCACATCATGATAACCGTCAGGCAGAATGCTGCGTTGGCTGCAATGCTCCACCAGCCCAGCGTCCCCATGTGCAGCGCGATGCTGACGGCCATAAATTTGCCGAACAGGTTGTAATCATCGTAGCGGATGTCGGCGAGGACTTTGCCGCTGTATTGGTCGATATGCACCGTGCGGTCGACGGTAGGACTGTCGGAATCGTAGCTCATCGAGTCTTGGCTCAGCGTCCATACGCCGGTTTCGCCTTTGGGCAGGTTAAGCTGGTAGCGGCCTTCAAAGCCGATTTCGCGGGCATAGCGGTCGAGTGTTTCCAAAGTCAGGGGGACATCGGAACGGATGCCGTCTGCGCCGGCCGCCGTACCCGATTGCGGCATGGGCGTCAATTCCAATACCCACGGCACTTCTTTGGTTTTGCCGTCGTTAAGCAGCATGCCGTGGGTGGCGGCGTCGGATTGGGGAATGGGCGCGACACCCCATTTTCCGGCGGGAAATTGATTCCATGCCTGCACCGCCTTGCCGCCCCAAATACCCGCCCACGCCAAGCCGGAAAGGCAGAAAGTCAGCAAAACGAGCGAAACCCAAAGCCCTGCCGCGCCGTGCAGGCTGCGCCAGGCGCTGCGGCCTTGCCCGAACCGGGGCAGGAAGAGGGATTTCAGACGGCGCGGCAGGCTGCCTTTGCCGGCCGACTGCGACCACCACAGATAAATGCCGCTGACAATCAGCAAAATGGTCAGCGAAGCGGCGGTTTCCAGCAGATAGTCGCCGAAACTGCCGAGCAGGATGTCGCTGTGGATTTCGTCCATCAAGTGATACCAATCTTGGTGGCGCGGATAGGTTTTCAGCACCTGCGCGGTATAGGGATCGACGGCTGCCATCACGGCCTTGCCGCCGTCGTCGATACGGAATACCGCCACGGTATCGGCCGAACGCGGGGCGATATACTGCACCACCGATGCGCTGTCGGAATGCAACGCCCGCCGTGCGGCTTCTGCCTGAGCCGACAAAGGTTGAACGGCGGCCTGCGGGACAACGCGCATACGTTCGCCGTCCCGCCCCGAAATATTGGCAAACAGCAGCATGGCCAGCCCGGTGGCGGCCAGCAGGATGAGAAAAGGCGTGGTGAAAATACCGGCGTAAAAGTGCCAGCGCCAGATGGTGAGATAACGGCGTTTGGCTTGCGCGGCGGCGGTGTCTGAAAAAGCAGGGCTGTCGTTCATGGTGTAGCAATAATTCTATAGACCTAGTTATAAAGAACTATATTGTAGCCTGCTGCCGGTCAGCGTTATTGATAAAGCGCAAACAAGCCGTCTGAAAAATGCCGGTAAGGCAAAACGCTGCGGCACTACCATTTTTTTTCAGACGGCCTTATCATTTCCTATCTGATGATTTCCCCCGTATCTGCCGCCATGTCTGAAGCCAAATTTTATCTGTATCAGTCCAACCGCCTGGAAACGCTGGCGGCGCTGTTTTGCAAAATCCAGCAGGTACGCCCGCTGTCGCATCCTTTGGCGGCGGAGGAAGTGATTGTGCAGAGCCAGGGCATGCGCCGCTATCTGAACGGCTTTCTGGCTAAGGAAAACGGCGTGGCGGCCAATCTGCGTTTCAGCCTGCCTGCAGGGCTGACCTGGCGGCTGATGCGCGAATTTATCCCCGGCGTGCCCGCGCTCAGCCCGTTTAATCCTGAAGTGATGCGCTGGCGGCTGCTGGATTTGTTCCGCAGCGATGCCTTCCAAAGCGGCGGGGACGGCGGATTAACACTCAGCCGCGCCGCGCTGCAAGGCTATTTGGGCAGTGGCGAATCGGCGGATTACCAGCTGGCGGGGCAGCTGGCGGATATGTTCGACCAATATCTGGTGTACCGCCCGCAATGGATTGCCGCGTGGCAGGCGGGCAGGCTGCTGGATTTGGGCGAAGACGAGGGCTGGCAGGCGGAGCTGTGGCGCTTTTTGGACGACGGCCGCCAATCTTCGCCGCACCGCGTGGCGCTGTGGACGCAGCTGCTGGACGCGCTGTCGGCAGAGCGTCTGCCCGAGCGTTTTTTCGTATTCGGCATTTCCACCATGGCGCCGATGTATCTGCAGCTGCTGCAAAAGCTGGCCGAGCATTGCGAAGTGTTTGTGTTTGCACTCAATCCTAGCGAGCAGTATTGGGGCAATGTGGTTGAAGCGGCGCAAATTCTCAAAAGCGGCGGCGAGCCGGATTTGAGCCAGAGCGGTCATCCGCTTTTGGCTTCTCTGGGCAAACAGGGGCGCGACTTTTTTGACTTTTTGTCGGAAATCGAGCTGGAAACGCAGGTGTTCGAGCAGCCCGAAACACGCGCGCCCGAAAGCCTGCTGCACCGCCTGCAATACGATATCCAAACGCTGAATATGCCGTCTGAAAACGAAGCCACCGCCACCGCGCTGCAAGACGGCTCGATACGCATCGTGTCGGCGCACAGCCCCTTGCGCGAGTTGCAGATTTTAAAAGACCAAATCCTGCAGATGCTGCACGAACATCCCGATTGGCAGCCGCACGACATTGCCGTACTCACCCCCGACATCACGCCTTACAGCCCGTTTATCGAAGCCGTATTCGGCCGCGCGCAGGCGGGCGGGCAGGCGCTGCCGTATTCCCTTTCCGATGTGAAACTCAGCCGCCGTCAGCCGCTGCTGCATACGCTGGAGCAGGTGTTGGACTTGCTGGAAAGCCGTTTTGAAGTGGATAAAGTCCTGCCGCTGCTGGAAAGCGGCCCGGTGCAGGCACGCTTCGGCCTGACGGCGGACGATGTGCCGCTGCTGCACGATACCGTGGCCTCGCTCAATATCCATTGGGGTTTGGACGCGCAGATGCGCGGCGCGGCCGATAATCTGTTTACCTGGCAGCAGGCGGCCGACCGGCTGGTGTTGGGCTGGATGCTGCCCGAGGGCGGCAGCGGCGTGTGGCAGTCGGTCAGCGCGTGGCATGCCGATGTCAACCAAATCGAGGTATTCAGCCGCTTTGCCGCCTTTATCCGCACGCTGGCCGACATTGCCGCGCAATGGCAGGAAGCTGCCGAAATTCCGGTATGGGCGGAGCGGGTGCGCGGGCTGATGCAGACGCTGCTGCTGCCGTCTGAAAACGACCAGCACGCCTTGCAGCAGTTTGAGCAGGCGCTGGCCAAATGGCAGGAAGAAGCGGAATTGGCCGGATTTGACGGGCTGCTGAACCTGCATACCGCCACCCGCCATCTGCGCCGCTTTTTAAACAGCGAAAGCCAGGCCGGTTTCCTGCAGGGCGGCATCACCTTCTGCAGCATGGTGCCCATGCGCAGCCTGCCTTTCAAAGTATTGTGCCTGCTGGGGCTGAACGACGGCGATTTCCCGCGCAACACCAAAGCGGCCGCTTTCGACCTGATTGCCCGACACCCGCAAAAAGGCGACCGCGCCCGCCGCGACGACGACCGCTATCTGTTTCTCGAAGCCTTAATCAGCGCCCGCGAAGTATTGTATCTGTCCTATACCGGCCGCAGCATCCGCAACGATGACGAACTGGCACCCTCCGCCCTGGTCAGCGAGCTGATTGATACCGTGGCCGCCATGACCGGACAGCGCAGCAAAACCCTGTCGGAAGAATGGGTGATCCAACATCCGCTGCAAGCCTTTTCCACACGCTATTTCCTGCCGCAGGCGCAGAGCGACGCGCTGGTCAGCACGCGTTCGGATTACGCGCAGGCGCTCAACAGCCCCGAGCGTGCCGCCGTACCGTTTTTCAGCGAACCCTTGAACGCGGCAGATATGCCGTCTGAAAACCCAAGCTTGTCGCAGGCCGAGTTCATCGGCTTTTGGCGCAATCCCGTCCGCCACTGGCTGCAGCACACACTGGCGTGGAAAGCCCCGTACCGCGACGAAGCCTGGGAAGCCGCCGAGCCTTTCGAGCCGGAAGAGGGCGCGCAGATTGCCGATGCCTATCTGGAAGCCCGCCGCAGCCGCCGCGATTTCGACGGCGTGGCCGCCAAACTCTCCGCCGAAAGCCTGCTGCCCGCCGGTGAATTGGGCGCACTGTGGCAGCAGCAGTTTCAGACGGCCGCCAAGCGCATCGAACAGGCGTTGCTCGACAGCCCCAAACACCCGCCCTATACCTATGAGCTGGTGCTGGCAGGCTACCGCCTCTCCGGCAGCCTTACGCGCCTTTACCAAGCCGGGCAAATCGTGTTCCAAAACCGCACGCCGACCGCGCCCGACAGCATCGCGCTGCTGCTGGAACATCTGATTTACTGCGCCGCCGGGCCGTCTGAAAACGGCGCATTGCCGACTTATATCGTGGAAAACGGCCATACCGAAGTCTATCCGCCCCTGCCGCAGCAGCAGGCGCGTGATTGGCTGGCGGCATGGCTGGAATATTACCGCATCGGCCAAAGCCGCCCGCTGCCGTTTTTCGCCAAAACCAGCCTGGCCGCCGCGGAAGAATATCTGAAAAAACAGGATTGGGAAGCTGCCAAAACCGCCGCGTTCAAAGCCTACAACGGCAACAAAATGAGCAAAGGGCAGCGCAGCTACACCGAAGTCGCCCTGGTATTCGGGCAGGACGAAACCCTGCCGACCGATACGCCGCTGTTTGAAAACATGGTCGTCGATTTGCTGGTGCCGCTGCTGAGCGCGGTGCGGCAAACGGAGCAAACGGCGGAGTAATTAAAAAAAAGCCGTCTGAAAAATCCGCAAAATGCAGATTTTCAGACGGCTTTTTTCATCGGAAACAGGTAGGACAGGCATCTTGTAACCAAAGGAAATCCCGTTCACGGAACCCGTCGCTTTGTCGCAAGGCAAAGATTGGATTGAGTTTGGCTGTTTGGTTTTATTCTGCGGATGAGCAGAGCAGCAAACCCGCCCTACGGCACGGATTTGAGCTCACGCCAAACTTTTGACAAAGTGGATTTTATGCAAAATCTGAATTTGTGTGATAGGGAGGGTAAATTATTGATTTGATGTTATATTTTTTGGTGGGTCCGGTGGGTTTCGAACCCACGACCAAGGGATTATGAGTCCCCTGCTCTAACCCCTGAGCTACAGACCCGCAGGAGAACAGAATAGTCGTGTATTGTATCATAATTTGGAGCGGATACAAGGCTGTTGCGCGGCGGCGGCAGGGCTTATTTTTTGCGGGATTGCTTGATGTCTTTTTCGGTAATGACGCCGCCGCCGTTGTCAAATGCGGTCATGATGTAGGTGGCGATGGCGGCGGCATCGGCGTCGTTGAGCGCGATGGCGGGCATAAAGCCGTCGTAGGTTTTGCCGTTGACTTTAATCGGGCCTTTGATGCCTTTGGTGATGCTGGCGGCCAGCGCGTGCGGTTTGTTTTTGATGTAGTCGGAGCGGTAGAGCGGCGGGAAGGTGGTGCCGCGTCCTTCGCCTTTTTTGCCGTGGCAGGCGGCGCAGTTGCGCTCGTAGAGTTGGCGGCCTTTGGCGGTGTCGGCCGGATTGGCGGCGGCGGGGGCGGCCAGGGCGAGCAGCAGTAGGGCGGAGAGGGCGGAAGCGGCGGTATTCATGGCATGTCCTTGAAGCGTTTGGGTGGCGGAACGGAGGATGTGTATGAATGTTTGTGTTTATGCGCTGATGCAGCGTGTTTTCGGATATGATAAAGCAAAGGCCGTCTGAATGGAATGTTTTCAGACGGCCTTTGCTTTTACGGCGATAGGGTGTGCGGATTAAAACGCTTCGCCCACTTTAACGCCGCCGGCGGTATCTTTCGGGGTGGCCAGCTGCGCGGTTAAGGCTTGCGCGGCTTGGAATTCGGGTGTGGCCATTACGGCTTGCGCCTGTTCGGCGCTCAGGGTGTTGGCCATGTATTGCCAGCGTGCGGCCAGCTCGGGGTTGGCGGGGATGCGGAAGCTGTCGCGCAATTCGTCCACCAGGTCGGGGCGGTTGCACACGAGTACGATGTCGCAGCCGGCGGCAAAGGAGATGTCGGCACGCTCTTTGATGCCGCCGACGCCGCACGCGCCTTCCATGGTGAGGTCGTCTGAAAAAATCACGCCTTTAAAGCCGATGTCGTCGCGCAGAATGGTTTTCAGCCATTTTTCGGAGAAGCCGGCGGGCTTGGCATCGACTTGCGGGTAAACGACGTGGGCGGGCATCACGGCGGCCATGCCGGCGGCGCTGAGTTTGCGGAAGGGGACGATATCGGCGGCTTCAAGCTCGGCCAGGCTGCGGTCGTCCTGCGGCAGCACATGGTGGCTGTCGCCCTCGACAAAGCCGTGGCCGGGGAAGTGTTTGCCGCAGGATTTCATGCCGCCTTTGTTGAGGCCTTTTTGCAGCGCCAGCGCCAGCTCGGTGACGATGTCGGCGTTGCGGTGGAAGCTGCGGTTGCCGATGACGGCGCATTGTCCCCAGTTTAAATCCAGCACGGGGGTAAACGACAAGTCGATGCCGCAGGCGGAAAGCTCGGTCGCCAAGACCCAGCCGACCTGCTCGGCGGTGGCTTTAGCGGCTTGTGCGCCTTGTTCGTCCCACATTTCGCCCAATACGTTCATGGCGGGCAGGCGGGTGAAACCGTCGATAAAGCGTTGCACGCGGCCGCCTTCGTGATCGACGGCAATCACCAGCTCGGGCGTGCGCACGGCTTTGATTTCGCGCACCAATTCTTTGAGCTGCGCCACGTTTTCAAAGTTGCGGCGGAACAGGATTACGCCGCCGATAGCGGGGTCGAGTAGGCGCTGTTTTTCTTCGTCGGTCAGGCGGAAGGCGTGTACATCGGCCATTACCGGGCCGCGCGGAATGTGGGGTGTGGTCATTTTGAAGTCTCGTTAAAAGTTTCAGACGGCCAAAGGCCGTCTGAATATGGATCAGTCAAGCGTGGCGGGCTGCCGGTTTTTCAGCAGCAGAATCAGCAGAACCAGCGCGGCGCCGGTGGCGGCAAAGCCGATAAAGGCGGAGTGGGTAAAGCCCAATGCCAGATAGCCTGCGGACGCGGCGGCGGCTACCGACAAAGCGTAAGGCAGCTGCGTGGTGACGTGGTCGATGTGGTTGCACTGCGCGCCGGTGGAAGACAGAATGGTCGTATCGGAAATCGGGGAGCAGTGGTCGCCGCACACCGCGCCGGCCATTACCGCCGACATACACGGAATAATCAGGCTGGGATCGACTTTGACGGACATGGCCGCCGCAATCGGCAGCATGATTCCGAACGTGCCCCAGCTGGTACCGGTGGCAAAAGCCATCACGCTGGCCAGCAGGAACAGGATAAAGGGCAGGAAGCCCGGGTTGATATTGCCCGCCACCAGAGTGGAAAGATATTCGCCGGTTTTCATATCGCTGACCACGCCGCTGATGAGCCAGGCCAGCACCAAAATGGTAATCGCGCCAAACATGGATTTCATGCCCACCCATACGGCACGCGGGTAGTCTGCGGCGTTGATGGTGCCGACGGTGCAGAGCAATACCGCCAAAATGCCGCACACGCCGCCGAATACCAGCGAAGTGTTGACATCGGTATTTTCAAATGCGCCCAATACACTGAAGCTCTCCAGCGCTTGCGCGCCGGTGTACATCATGGCGGCGATGGTGGACACAATCAGTACCAATACCGGGATAATCAGGGCGTAAACGCGGCCTTTGCTGCCGTCTGAAATGTCGTGTTCGGGGTGGACTTCATTGAGCGCGGCACGCTCCAAGCGCGCCATCGAGCCGATGTCGAACGAGAAATAGGCCACCACGAATACCATAATCAGCGCAAACAGCGCGTAATAATTCATCAGACTCATGGACACAAATGCGCCCATCGGCGTGTATTCGGTGATGTTGTAGGTGACGAGCAGGCCGGCCAGCGTGGCGATAATCGACGCGCCCCAGCTCGATACCGGCATCAGCACGCACATCGGCGCGGCGGTGGAGTCCAAAATATAGGCCAGCTTGGCGCGGGAAACTTTGAATTTGTCGGTCACGGGGCGGGCAATCGCGCCGACGGCCAGGCTGTGGAAATAATCGTCGATAAAGGTCACAAACACCAAGCAGGCGGTCAGCATTTTCGCGCCGCGACGGTCTTTGATGTGGCGCTTGGCCCAGTCGGCAAACGCCTGATTGCTGCCCGAATAGGTGAGCAGTGAAGTAAAGATGCCCAAAAGCAGCAGAAACAGCAGGATTTTCGGCTTGCCCAGCGACCAGTCGCCGTCTGCCCAAGCCAAGCCGACGACCAGATTTTTCAGATGGGCCAGGCCGTTGAGCGGGTGGCCGCCGGTCAGCAGCAGCACGCCGACAATCACGCCGATGCCCAGCGACAGCAGGACGCGGCGGGTTATTACAGCCAGCGCCAAAGCCAGAAAGGCGGGCACGACGGACAGAAACGAATGGGAGTAATCGACTAGTTGCATAAGGATATCATCAGGTTGGATGGTTTTTCAGACGGCCTGAGGTGTGAAACGCAGGCGCAGGCCGTCTGAAAAATCGGGGTTTGCCCGGCAGGATAGGGAAATACCCGCCATTGTTTGCAAATAGCGGGTATTCTATCATCAAATCACGGAATTATTGCAAATTCAACGCCAAAAACAGCGTATCGCCGCCGCGCTGTACCAACAAAGGCACATTTTTGCCCGCTGCGGCCAGCGCGCTGCGGAAACCGGCTTCGTCTTCCACCGCCAGTTGGCCGACGGCAATGATTTCATCGCCGCGTTTCAGGCCGGCACGCTCGGCCGGGCCGGTCACACGGCTGACAATCAGGCGCGGGCGGCCGCTGTGGGCGCTGCTTTGCAGCACCAGGCCGGCTTCTTCGACCACAAAACCTTGCGTTTCGGCCGGGAAGCCGGAGTTGTCGGGTGCGGCATCGTTACCGGCCGTGGTTTGGGCGGTGCTGCCGAGCTTGACTTTCACGGTGGCGGTTTCGCCTTTGCGCCAGATTTCCAGCGTCACTTCCGTGCCCGGCGGCAGCGCGCCCACCATCACGGGCAGGTCGCTGGAGGCGCGGACTTCTTCGCCGTTGACGCTGCGGACGATGTCGCCTACCTGCAGGCCGGCTTGAGCGGCGGGGCTGTTGGGCATCACTTTGGCAATCAGCGCGCCGCTGGCTTTTTCAAGGCCGAAAGATTTGGCCAGGTCGTAAGACACTTCCTGAATAATCACGCCGAGCTGGCCGCGCTGTACTTTACCGGTGGTTTTGAGCTGGTCGGCCACGTTCATCGCCACATCAATCGGAATGGCGAAGGAAATGCCCATAAAGCCGCCGCTGCGGCTGTAAATCTGCGAGTTGATGCCGACCACCTGGCCTTTGAGGTTGAAGAGCGGGCCGCCCGAATTGCCGGGGTTGATGGCGACGTCGGTTTGGATAAAGGGTGTGTAGTTTTCGTTGGGCAGGCTGCGGCCTTTGGCGGACACGATGCCTGCGGTCACGCTGTTGTCAAAGCCGAAAGGCGCGCCGATGGCGGCCACCCATTCGCCCGGTTTCAAATCTTTCGGATTGCCGATTTTCACCACCGGCAGCTCGTTGGCTTCGATTTTCAGCAGGGCAACGTCGGACTGCGGGTCGGAGCCGATCAGCTTGGCGGGGTATTCGCGTTTGTCGTTGAGCAAGACTTTGATATTGCCCATGCCGGATACCACGTGGGCATTGGTCAGAATGTAGCCGTCGGGGCTGATGATGAAGCCCGAGCCGAAGTTGGATTCGGAGCCGTCGTCATCCTGCGGGATTTCCGGCATATTCGGCACGAGGCGTTTGAAAAATTCGTAGAAAGGATCGCTTTCGGGCACCTGGTTCAAATCCATGCTGTTGTCGGCGCTGTTGCGCGGGGCTTTGGCCGCTTGGATATTGACGACGGCGGGGCCTTCGTTTTGCACCAGCTGGGCAAAGTCGGGCAGCAGCATTTGCACGCTGCCGTCGTTTTGGGTGGGTTCGATGCGTTGTACCAGCTCTTTTTCAGCGGTATCGTCGCTGCCGAAAAAATTGCAGCCGCCCAGGGCGAGCAGCGAAGCGGTCAGAATGGCGAGACGGGTGTGTCGGGGAAATGGGGCGCGCACGGCGGTTCCTTCGTTATTTGGGATAAAGCAGCGGATATTCTTATTAAAGGCCGGGTGCAGGGCGCACGCGGCCGGATAGGATTTTTACATCTTATCGAAATATTTTCAAGCATTTCATTTTGCATGGAAAAGCCGTCTGAAAATGCGGCGGTTGCAGCGTTTTCAGACGGCTTGGCAGCGGTGTTTACCAATAGCCCAATATTTTCCACCAAATGCCGCCCACGAGCACGAACACCAAAATGTTAATCACGCTCATGACAAATCCGGCTTTCCACCATTCGGCCAGCGTGGTGTAGCCCGAGCCGAAAATCACGGGCGATGTGCCGGTGGCGTAGTGGGTCAGCGTCATCATCAGGCTGGAGGCCGCGGCCATCAGCAGGGCAAACAGCATGGGCGGTGCGCCCAGTGCCACGCCGGCGGCGTAAAACGCGGCAAACATGGCGGTAATGTGGGCGGTGGTGCTGGCAAACATATAATGCGCGTAGAGATAGGCCAGCAGCAATAGCGCGGAAGCCCCCATCCAGCCCAAGCCGAGACGGCCGATGCCGCTTTCCAATACGCCGGAGAACCAGCCGATTAAGCCCAATTTGTTCAGGAAAGTCGCCATCATCACCAGCGCGGCAAACCAAGTGATGGTGTCCCACGCGCTTTTTTCTTTCAGAATATCGTCCCAAGTCAATACACCCGAGAGCAGCAGCAGGCTCAGGCCGATAAAGGCCGTGGTGGTGGCATCAACGGCAAACGCTTTGCCGAAGAGCATGGCCGGAATGCCCGCCCACAAAGTCAGCAGCAGCGCAAAAATCGCCAGCATGATTTTCTCGCCCCGGTTCATCGCGCCCATTTTCGCCAGATTTTCCTTGGCAAACTGCGCCGCGTTCGGCGTTTCCTTGATTTCGGGCGGATACATGAAATACAGAACCAGCGGCATGATAAACATCGCCACCAAGCCCGGCAGCAGCATCGCCAGCGCCCAAGTGCCCCAGCTCAGCTGGATGTCGCTGCCGGTGGCTTTGGCCACGATATCGACCACCAGCGGATTGGGCGCGGTGGCGGTGATAAACATGGCCGAAGTAATTGGATTGCCGTGGTAGTTGACCAGCGCCAGATACTTACCCATGCGGTTTTGCGTGTTTTTTTCCGGATCGGAATCGTAGCTGCCCGCAATCGCCTTCATCACCGGATGGATGATGCCGCCGCCGCGTGCGGTATTGGAGGGCGTCACCGGCGCCAGCAGCAGCTCGGAAATCGCCAGGCTGTAACCGATGCCCAGCGTTTTCTTACCCCATACGGCGATAAACAGATAACCGATGCGCGCGCCGAGGCCGGTTTTCAAAATCCCGCGCGAAATCATAATCGCCACACCGATCAGCCAAATCAGCGGGCTGGAAAAGCTGGAGAGCGCGTCTTTCATCGCATCGGAGGGCTTCTCGGCGGTCACGCCCGTCAGTGCCACCAGCATAATCGCCACCACCGACAGGGCACCGATGGGCATGGCCTTGCCGATAATGGCGGCAATCACGCCGACAAACATGGCCAGCAAATGCCAAGCCTGCGGCGTCACGCCGTCGGGTACGGGAATTACAAACCAAATCAATAAAGCCAATGCCGTAGCAATGGCAGCGGGAACGGGCTTAAAGCCGATTTTGTCCATAACGTATTTTCTCTGTGCGTGGGTTGGTTATTTATATAGAAATGAAGCGACCGACTGCGCGTGCTCGAGTTGCCTGCAGGCGCAATGCCGATGCTGTAATTCATTCTAATCCAAGCAGGATGCGGAATATCTGATTTATCACAAACTCGGGGCAGAATACTTGGTGGGGTGGGGGAAGGGAGTGGGAAAAATTTTCCGGGAGATTAATTTTTATATGAATATTTTGATAATGATGGGTTTTAAATCAAATGCGGA
>NZ_BCWL01000042.1 GCF_001592185.1 Bergeriella denitrificans NBRC 102155 | reverse complement strand
CGACTATATATACAGTACAAACCATACGCAGTTTAAAAAAGTGTAAGAAAAAGCCGTCTGAAAAAGACGAGTAATCTTTTTCAGACGGCTTGTGCATTCGGGCGGCGCGGCCTGCTTAGAACACGTTACGCAATACCAGGAAGCAGATAACCGACAGAATGGCGGCGGAAGGCAGGGTGATGACCCAAGCCAGGCCGATGGGTTTCATCATCGCCCAGTTGGCATTGCGGTTTACCAAGCCGATGCCGAGTACCGCGCCGACCAGAATATGGGTACTGGATACGGGCAAACCCAAGAGCGATGCGCCCATCACCACAGCAGCGGCGGCCAGCTCGGCGGCAAAGCCGGAAGAGGGGTGCATGGCGGCCAAGTTGGTGCCGACGGTTTGAATCACTTCCTTACCGATAAACCACAGGCCGACAATCAGGGCGATACCGAATGTGAGCATGGCAAGTGGCGGAACAGTGTTTTGGGTAGTGATGTCGCCGCTGCGTAATACGTCCAAGATGGCGGCAAACGGGCCGATGGCGTTGGCAATGTCGTTGGCGCCGTGGCTGAATGCGAAGCCGCAGGCGGTAAAGACCTGCATCCATGAGAACATCAGGAAGGTCGATTTGGCCAAGTCTTTACGCTTGAGGGTTTTGGCATACACGAATGTGGTCACCCAAACGATGGCGCCGACCATGAAGATAATCAGGTAGCTGTCGAGGTCGCTAAGGTCGAGATGCAGGTTTTTCAGGCCTTTGAAAATCAGCATGGAGGCAATCACCATACTGCCGATGGAGGCAATCAGCGGCACCCATGATTGCAGGGCGCGGTAGCCGTCCACATCGCTTTTCGCCATATCGAAAGCGTGCAGCTTTTTATAGTAATCGGATTCCAGTTCACTTAAATCAGCATCGGGGTCGCCGTAGATTTGGGCGTCGCGCGCCATGGCGGTAGCCGTTTTGACTTTTTCGTGTTCGTCCAAAGCTTCAAACGCTATGCGGTGCTGCTCTTTATAAGTTTTCTTCTCCTGCTTGATGGCTTTCAGGCGCAGGTCGGCGGCGGCATTGTAGTCCAAAACGTATTTTTTGATTTGGCTGAATAACACATAAGAAACGAAGCCGCCCAACAGGGGAGACAATACCCAAGAGATGGCAATCTGCCCCATTTTGCCCCATTGAATCAGGGAGAAAGTGTCTTCGCCGCTGCCGTCGATAAATCCCAAACAGAGCGCGCTGCCGACGATACCGCCGACGATGGCGTGGGTGGTGGATACGGGCAGGCCTTTTTTGGTGGCAAACAGCAGCCACAAGGCGGAAGCCAGCAGCGCCGACATCATGATATAGACAAACTGCATCGGATCGAGGTGCATTGCGCCCAAATCGATGATGCCTTTGCGGATGGTGTCGGTCACTTCGCCGCCGGCAATCACCGCGCCGCTGACTTCAAATACCGCAGCGATAATCAGCGCCTGAGGTACGGTCAGCGTACCCGCGCCGACGGATGTGCCGAAGGAGTTGGCCACATCGTTACCGCCGATGTTGAAGGCCATGAATACGCCGAACAGGGTGGCGAGCAGGAAAAGCGTGGTGTGGTTGCCGTGGATATAGCCCAAGCCCCATACAATGAAATAGCCGACCATGCTGACAAGCAGGGCGGCAAAAATGAGATTGACTCTTTTGACAAATGCGCCGGACGGTGCGGTAGCCATTATGTGTGATCCTTACATTGGGAGAAACGCGTATCTCCGGCCGCCGCATGGTTTTTCAGACGGCCTTGATACATGGGATATTGTTACAAAACGGTAAAGAGAAGTAAAGCGTTTTGTCCGTTTGCGCGGAGCGGTATGCCTTCTTCGCCACACAACCTTAACAAAGTAGTGTGACAGAATCATGACAAACTTTTCATTTATCCGCCTCAAGCCGGCGGGCGCGGTGCGGCAGCGGGACTTTGCCGATGTCGATTGCGTTTGGCTATCGCGCTCTAAAACGGCGGAAACAGTCGGCAGAAAGCGATGCAAGGCCGTTTGAAAAGCGTTTTTTGGCAGGATTTTGTCGTTTTCGGATATTTGCGGAAAGAAACGGGAAATTTTTCGGCCGAAATTGAACGGAAATATCCGTCATGCCGCATTCATATATGCAGCTTTCGGTTAAAATGCGTATTTTTAGATAAACGAGGCCGTCTGAAAAAGGCGGATTGTCTTATGAATCAAACTGTTTCTCCACACAAATCTTCCTGGCGCAGCCGTATGCACGCGCTGGGTCCGGGCATTTTGATGGCCTCGGCGGCCATCGGCGGCTCGCATCTGATTGCCTCCACGCAGGCAGGCGCGCTGTACGGCTGGCAGCTGGCCGTAATTATCATTCTGACCAATCTGTTCAAATACCCGTTTTTCCGTTTCAGCGCGCATTACACGCTTGACAGCGGCAAAAGCCTGATTGAAGGCTATGCGGAAAAAAGCCGCGTGTATTTGTGGATTTTCCTGATTTTGTGCTTCTGCGCGGCCACCATCAATGCCGGCGCGGTGGCAGTGGTGACGGCGGTGATTGTGAAAGTGGCACTGCCGGATTTACCGGTGTCCAACAATGCCGTGGCCGTCGGTGTGATGGCGCTGACCTTACTGATTTTGCTGGCGGGGCAGTATAAAGCGCTCGACCGGGTATCGAAAATCATCGTGGTAAGCCTGTCGGTGGCGACCATCATCGCGGCTTCCATCGCTATGTCGCGCGGTATGCAGATGCAGCCCGACTTTATCGAGCCTTCGCCGTGGAACATGGCCGCGCTGGCCTTCATCATCAGCCTGATGGGCTGGATGCCCGCGCCGATTGAGATTTCCGCTATTAACTCGCTGTGGGTAACGGCGCGTCAGAAAATCGATCCGGTCAGCTACCGAGACGGTATGTTCGACTTCAACGTCGGCTTCATCACCAGCGCTGTGCTGGCGGTGGTGTTCCTGATTTTGGGCGCGTATGTGCAATACGGCAACGGCGAGGCCGTGCAGATGGCGGGCGGCAAATACGTCGGCCAGCTGATTAATATGTATGCGGTGACAATCGGCGAATGGGCGCGTCCGCTGGTGGCCTTTATCGCATTTGCCTGTATGTTCGGCACCACCATTACTGTAGTGGACGGCTACGCCCGCGCCCTGTCGGAGTCGGTGCGCCTGGTGCGCGGCAAGAGCGCGGAAGAAGCCGAAAAAGGCCTGACCGCGTGGATTTTGTGGGTGGCGGCGAGCGGTTTGGCGCTGATTTTGTGGTTCAACAGCGCGATGGCCGAGCTGCTGAAATTCGCCATGATTACTGCCTTCTTGGCCGCGCCGGTGTTCGCCTGGTTGAACTACTGGCTGGTGAAAGACGATAAGAAACACAAAGTGACCGCCGCCATGAAAGCACTGACTTATGTCGGCTTGATTTATCTGGCCGGTTTCTCGGTATTGTTTGTGTTGAACCTGATGGGCGTGATTGCTTAATTGGTTTGAATATAGCTATTAAAAATGAGAATGATACGGCGTTGCTGCGCCTTGTCTCATTCTCATTTTCTTCGACTATACAATACGGCAAGTGCCGCAAGGCCGTCTGAAAAATGCGTTTTTCAGACGGCCTTTTTCTTTTCTTAATCAGAAACAGTTAATCAATAAAATGGATATAGATAAACTTTTGGGATACGATTAAGATGGCGGTAACGATGGATTAAGGAGCAGGATATGAAACTTCCCGTATTGTTTATCGGCCACGGCAGCCCGATGAATGCCGTTGAAGAAACGCCGTATGTGCGTGAGTGGCGGCAGCTCGGCAGCAGCCTGCGTAGCCGCTACGGCAATGAAATCAAAGCCGTGCTGGCCGTATCCGCGCATTGGGTCGGCGAGGGCAGCGCGGTCACGGTCGCCGCGCAGCCGCAGACCATTCATGATTTCTACGGCTTTCCGCAGGCGCTGTTTGACGTGCGCTATCCCGCGCCGGGCAGCCCCGAATTGGCGCAGGAAGTCCGCCGCCTGTTGGGTAAAACACGCGTGGCGGAAGATACGGAATGGGGCTTGGATCACGGCGCGTGGAGCGTATTGTGCCACCTGTTTCCCGAAGCCGATGTACCCGTCGTGCAGCTGCGCTTGGATGCGCGTTTGGGGTTTGCCGAACATTTCGAGCTGGGGCGCAAGCTGGCCGAATTACGCAGCCGCGGCGTATTGATTGTGGCCAGCGGCAGCATCATCCACAACCTGCGCCTGCTCGACCGCAACGCGCCGGATGACGCGGGCGCAGGCTATGAATGGGCGGAGCAGGTTCGATTATGGGTCAACCGCCTGATTGCGGCAGGCGATACGCAAACCCTGCGCAACGAGCGCGCCTATCCGCCCGAGTTCCGACTGGCCGCACCGACCCCCGAGCATTACTGGCCGCTGCTGTATGCGGCGGGCGCGGCAGAGGGCGATGAAGCGCGGATATTCAATGACGAAATCCTCGGCAAATCATTGAGCATGACCTCGGCGGTATGGGGCATGGCCGTCTGAAAACGGGCGGGGCGTTGCTGCCTATGTGTTGGAACATTATTGGAATATAAACATTTAAGCCGTCTGAAAAATACGATTTTCAGACGGCTTTTTGATGCAATATTCCTTTGTTGTAGGCAATCTTTCCCTACGCTGGAAATGCCACTATTTTACAGACACACCGTCGATTAAGGCTTTGTCCAGCGACAGGCGGTAAGACGTGCCGCGCGTGTCGGTGTAGGTGATGGTGGCGGGCAGGCGGTGCAGGGCGGGGGCGATGCCGTATGCCAGGCTGCGGCTGCCTTGTTTGACGGTGTATTCGGAGAGGGCGAGCGGCCGCCCGTTGAAGCGGTAGTTGGCCGCGGCGGGTGCGTCGAGCTGCGGAACGGGATAGATTTTTCTGCCGTTGGTGACGGCAAAGCCTGCAGTCGGCATGCTTTGGGCGGCGAAACGCCAAATCAGCGTCAGCGGGTCGAGGGTTTCAACGGTGCTGCGGCGGCTGCGTTCGTTGTCGGGTTTGCCGTAGCGGATGTCCGCGCCGTCGAAGCGGGCGGTGGCATAGGTTTGGCCGTTGCGGATTTCGCGGTAGTGCTGCGGGTAAAGCTGCCCGTTGCGTATCACGCCGTCGGTTTGGAAGCGGACGGCGAAAAACAGCGCGTCGATGTCGGTGCTGATTTGGTAGCGGCTGCCGTCTTGGCTGAAACGCATCACGGCGGGTACGGCCAGGTTGCTGCGGTAATGCAGTTCGGCGCTGAGCGGAAGCTCTGCCGCCGCGAGGGCGGGCAGGAGCAGGCAGAGTGCGGCAAGCAGGCGGCGCATGGCAATCAGGCCAACAGCGCTTGGGTGTCGGTATCGCGTTCGGTGTTGATGACGCGGTTGCCGCTGATTTTCAGACGGCCTGCCACGAAATCGGCCACGGCTTGGGGGAACAGGCGGTGTTCGACCGACAACACGCGGGCAGCGACATCATCGGCGCTGTCGCCGTCCAAAATCGGCACGACGCCTTGGGCGATAATCGGGCCGCAATCCAGCTCGGCGGTGACGAAGTGGATGGTGCAGCCGGCCACGCGGCAGCCTGCTTCAAGCGCGCGCTCGTGGGTGTGCAGGCCGGTAAAGGCGGGCAGGATGGAGGGGTGGATGTTGATGAGACGGCCGGCGTAGTGCGTGCAGAATTCGGGGGTTAAAATCCGCATAAAGCCGGCCAATACGACCAAATCGGGCCGGTAGGCATCGATTTTTTCCATCATGGCGGCATCGAAAGCCGCACGCGAGCCGAAGGCTTTGTGGTCGAGGCTGTCGGTGGCGATGCCGCGCTCCGCCGCCCATGCCAAACCGGCGGCGCTGCTGCTGTTGCTCAATACGGCGGCAATGCGGGCGCTGGGAATATGCGCGTTGACGATGGCCTGCATATTGCTGCCCCGGCCGGAAATCAGGATAACGATGTTTTTCATGGTGTCGGTCTTCAGATGGGTAAGCTTAATCGGAAAAGCGGAATGGGGAACAGGCCGTCTGAAAATCTGCGGCGGCATGCGCTTTGCCGGATGCCCTTGCCGCAGGCGGCAGGGTAAGGCGGTTTATTCAGACGGCAGGAATGGGCAAACGGCGCTGCCTGTTTGCAAAAAGCAAGGGCAGCGCCGTTTCGTCAGCCGGATTATTGGATTTTTTTCAGTTCCATTTCTACGGCAGGAGAGGCGGGCATTTCTTCGGGCGCGCCGACTTTAATCAGCTTCACGTCGAATACCAGTGTAGAGTTCGGGCCGATTTTATCGCCGGCGGCACGCTCGCCGTAAGCCAGCTTGGCCGGAATGAAGAAGGTCGCTTCGCCGCCTTCTTTCAGCAGCTGTACGCCTTCGGTCCAGCCCGGAATCACTTGGTTGAGCGGAATGGTAATCGGGTCTTTGCCTTTGCTGCTGTCGAATACCGTACCGTCAATCAGGCGGCCTTCGTATTCTACGGTAACCACTTCGTCTTTGCTCTTAGGCTGCTTGCCGGTGCCTTCGGTTTTGATGATGTATTGCAGGCCGGAAGCGGTGGTTTTCACGCCTTCTTTAGTGGCGTTTTCTTTCAGGAAGGCTTCGCCTTTTTCCTGATTGGTTTTCGCATCGGCTTCCTGCTTGGCTTTGGCTTTTTCCTGCTGCTCGGTCAGGAATTTCATCATCACTTCTTGGGCTTGGACTTCGTTCATTTTCGGCTCTTTGCCGTCGTAAACGGTTTGCAGTGCTTCGTTGAACACTTTCAAGTCGATGTCCGTACCCTGGTCTTTCATCTGCTTCAGGGAGCGGCCGATGTCCACGCCCATGGCGTAGCTGGCTTGTTGTACGGAGTTGCCGATAGAGGCGATGTCGCCGGCGGCTGCGGAAGCGGCGGCAGGCGCGCTGCCTGCGTCTTTTTTATCGCAAGCGGCCAAAGACAAGGCGGCGGCTACGGCCAGTGCGCTGAATTTGAAAGTTTTGTTCATAACAATATTTCTCAGTGTTGAGTCGGGAAAGCAAGATTATAGCCCACTTGGGGCGAAAAACAATCAGGCCGTCTGAAAAATTAAATCGGGGTATGTAAAGAGCGCGTTTGCATTTTTCAGACGGCCTGTGCGGGCGGCAGGCGGGCGCGGTGCAAGGCTCAGGCTTTGCCTTTCATATCGAAATGTTCAATCTCGAAGCCGCTGCTTTTATAGGCGCGGAAACGCGCGCGCGCGTCGTCGAGCGCTTCGAGGCTGTCGCCGACGATTTCCAGCACGCGCCCGGGCACGACGGGGGCGCTGTGCCAAAAATCGGGCGAGAGGTTGAGTACGGTCAGCGACGGATCGGGCAGCGCGGGCGGATGGCTGCCGCAGGCCAGCAGCAGGGGCGTGTCGGCAGGCAGGGGCGTGTCGGGCTGCCAGATGTCGTGCGGAATAAAACTTTCGGGCTGAAGCTGCCACAGGTCGCGGTCGAGGGTGCTCAGCTCCGTTTCGGATTCGCACCACAGCAGCACGCGGGAATCGCGCATGGCGCGTACGGCCAGGCGGCAGGCGAAAACGTGCGGTCGGGCGATGTGGGTGTAGAAAGAGACTTTGGGCATGGCGGCGGCTTTGAGGGTAGGCGGAAAGTTGCAATGGGATTATAGCGGCTTCGACTGCGCTCAGCCACAGGGAGAATGTATAGTTAAATTCCTAAAAAACGAAATATAGTCGGAGAGTAAATTCTGATACAAGGCGGCGAGCCAACGCCGTAGCAGAATTTACTCTCCGACTATATATGCGTTGCTTTCAATACAACGGAAAAGGCCGTCTGAAAACGGCGCGGGCATTGCTGCTCCGTTTTCAGACGGCCTGTGCGGAGGGAAAGCTTATTTGAACGGGCGCACTTCCAAGCCGAACATACGGCGGGCGGTGTTCAGCATTTGGCAGCTGAAGCCCCATTCGTTGTCATACCATGCGAATACTTTCACCATATTGCCGGCGGTAACTTTGGTCAGCGTGGCATCGAAGTTGCTGGCCTGGGTGGTGTGGTTGAAGTCCATGGAAACCAGCGGCAGGGTGCTGTAGCCCAATACGCCTTTGAGCGGGCCTTCTTCGGAGGCGGCTTTCAGCAGCGCGTTGATTTCTTCCGCGCTGGTGTCGCGGCCGGCCACGAAGCTCAAGTCCACCAGCGATACATTGGTGGTCGGCACGCGGATGGCCAGGCCGTCGAGCTTGCCTTGCAGCTCGGGCAGCACCAGGCCCACGGCTTTGGCGGCGCCGGTTTTGGTCGGAATCATGTTTTCCACGCCGCTGCGCGCGCGGCGCAGGTCTTTGTGGCGCACGTCGGTAACGGTTTGGTCGTTGGTCAGCGCGTGAATGGTGGTCATCGCGCCTTTGACGATGCCCAGGTTTTCGTGCAGTACTTTGGCAACGGGCGCCAGGCAGTTGGTGGTGCAGGAGGCGTTGGAAATCACGGTCATATCGTCGGTAATAACATCGTCGTTAACGCCGTAAACCACGGTGGCATCCACATCGGCTTCGCCCGGAGCGGAAATCAGCACTTTTTTCGCGCCGCTTTCCAAATGGACATTGGCTTTGGATTTGCTGGTGAACGCGCCGGTACATTCCATCACCAAATCCACGCCCAAATCGCGCCAGGGCAGCTCGGCCGGATTGCGGGTGGAGAAGTAGGGAATTTTGTGGCCGTTGATAATCAGATGGGTGGCGTCGTGGCCGACATCGGCATCGAAGCGGCCGTGAATGGTGTCAAACTTGGTCAGGTGGGCGTTGGTTTCCAGGCTGCCGCTGGCATTGACTGCCACGATTTCGAGCTGGTCTTGCAGGTTGTAATCGTAAATGGCGCGTAATACTTGGCGGCCGATGCGGCCGTAACCGTTAATCGCAACTTTAATGCCCATGTTTGTTCCTCTTTAAATCTGGTGGTTGTGGGGTGTTTGATTCAAATCGGACAGATTATAGCAGAAATGTAGCTATGTGTAATTAATATTTTATTGAAAAAAGTGTGCGGGCGGCTTTTTTGCCGTGTTCGGCACGGAAAAGGTCTGTGGTGTGTCAAATGGAATTTTTTAGGTGTTTGATTTTTATTTTGTTTTTATCAGATGTAAATTTCATGGAAACCGCATACACGCCTATCCGATGATTTGGCGGGGAAATCAGTCGGAAAAGCGGCTACTTGGGATAACATGTGGCCGGATAAGGGATACAGAAGGCCGTCTGAAAACGGGTATTTTCAGACGGCCTGTGGGCGAATGTGGTTTTAGATATTAGATACAATTTTTTATTAAATCAGTGGGATATGGCGTTTTGCACTTGTCTCACGCTCGTTCTGTGTTGCCTTATTCTCCATTCCCTAGCCGGGATCAGGCGGCGGTGTTCAGTCCGGCGTTTTCCCTTTTTCGGCGGCCGCTTTCAAGGCTTCCTGTTCGGCTTTGTATTGGCGCAGATAGGCCAGCGCAGCGGCTTTTTCTGCTTCGTTGCCGTATTTCATATCGCGCTGGGCGCGGCGGTAGAGGGCGCGCTGTTTGGCTTCTTCTATTTGCCGGGATTTGAAATCGTCGTAATTGGCGGCGGTGACCAGATTGTCTTGGCGGGTTTGCGCTTTGGCCATGGCTTTGGCAATCAAATCCATGGGGTTGAACGCGGGTTTGGCGGCGGCTTCGGTAGCCGGGGCAGCGGCTTGCAGCTTGGCTTTGGTGGCGGCTTCGCGTTCAGCCAGCAGGGCTTTGCGCTCGGCGGCATCACGCGCCTGGCGTGTTTGATGGCGGTGGTAGCGGGCTAGTGCGTGGGCGGATGCGGCAAAACGCGGCTCGGCCTGCGTGCTCAGGCTGCGGGCTTGCGGCAGGTAATCTGCTTCAACAGGCTGCATATGGATGCAGTCCACCGGGCAGGGGGTAACGCACAGGCCGCAGCCGGTGCATTCGTCGCGGATAACGGTGTGCATCAGCTTGTGCGCGCCCATAATCGCATCAACGGGGCAGGCGCGGATGCAGGCGGTGCAGCCGATGCAGACGGCTTCGTCAATCCAGGCCAGCGCTTTGGCTTGGACTTTGGCCGGCGCGCGCGCGGGTTTGCCCAGCAGGCCGGCAATGTCGAGCATCACGGTTTCGCCGCCGGGCGCGCACAAATTGATTTCGGCGCGGCCTGAAGCCAGGGCTTCGGCATAGGGCAGGCAGCCGTCGTAGCCGCATTCGCGGCATTGGGTTTGCGGCAGCAGGCGGTTGAGGCGGAGGGCGGTGTCGGTCATGCTCGGCTCGGGAAAATCGAAAAGCGTTATTTTAGCAGCTTTGCGGCGGGATTTATATTTTCAGACGGCCTGGCGCGGCAGGGCGCGGCAACACGGTATCGGCCTGATTTGGTTTGGCGATATAATGAGGCTTTATTGTGCGGTTGAAAGCGAATGGATAAAGAACGGTCGGCCTGCTCCTGCCAATCGGGGCAAAATTATGACGACTGCTGCGCGCCGCTGCATCAGGGCGCGGCGGCAGCAGATGCAGAACGCTTGATGCGTTCACGTTACAGCGCGTATGTGCTGCAGAAGATTGATTATATTGTGGCAACCACCGTGCCCGCGCAGCAGCATCTGCTGGATAAACGCGATTTGCTGAATTGGAGCCGAAACACGCAATGGCTGGGTTTGGACGTGTTGCGCCATCTGCCCGGCAAGCAGCACGCGCAGGTGGAATTTGCCGCACATTTTGCCGAAGCGGGCGAGGCGCGGGTGCATCACGAGCTGTCGGCATTTGTGCGGATAGACGGGCGCTGGTATTTCATCGATCCGACCGTGCCGCTGCCGACGATGAAACAGCCTTGCTTCTGCGGCTCGGATAAGAAGTTTAAAGCCTGCTGCGGGCAGTTTTTCAAATAGCGCAGTGATGGAAGCGGGGCTGTTTCATATATAAAAAGCCGTCTGAAAAATCGCGTTTTCAGACGGCTTTTGTTTCAGCAGGCGGCTTATTGCGCCGCGCCCATAATGCTTTCCAAACGCTGGTTGAGCAGCTCGGCATCCAGCCAGCCGAATTGTACGAAAGCCAGCAGCAATACCGTACCGGCCAGCAGCGTGCCGATAAAATAGGCGATGTAACCCAGCATGACTTTCCAGCCCGACACATTGCCCATCTTCATAAAGCCGATGGCCTGCACCCAAAACGTCCACACCTGCCAAAACAGGCCGACGGGCGAAAGCTGGGGTACATACATCACCAGCAGCATCGGAATCATCAGCGCTTCGGAGAGCAGGGTAAACCAAACCAGCGGCAAATCGCCCGCGCCGCTGCGGCGGAGTACGGCACGCATCATGTGCGCCAACACCCGCCATTTCAGCGCAGTCAGCAATACGGCGAATACGATGGCGGCGGTGCTGTTGCCGAAAAGGGCAGACATCCCCGCGGCGTTAATCACTCCCAAAAGCAGCACCACGGCGGCGGCTACGGCGGGGCTGTATCGGTATTCCTCCGGGTTGCGGTAGCGCAGGCGCAGGATGTCCCACATATCTTTTAAAAACTGGTCGAGCATATCGTTTGCAGAATTTTGAGCTTAATCGCGTATTGTAGCGTAAAAAGGCCGCGGCTACTATTTTATGCGGCTTAATAGGCGGGTAAATTTAAATTAATTGAAAACAACTATTTAAATTTTATCGGGGCGTTTTTCAGGTTTAAGGCTTGCTAAAAAGCGCGATTTTTGGTTTAATGCGTGTCTTGCAGCAAAACGCGCAAGGCCAGATAGCTCAGTTGGTAGAGCAACGGATTGAAAATCCGTGTGTCGGCGGTTCGATTCCGCCTCTGGCCACCATAGCTTTTTCCTGTCATTATATTCCGTTTCCATTATGGCCAGATAGCTCAGTTGGTAGAGCAACGGATTGAAAATCCGTGTGTCGGCGGTTCGATTCCGCCTCTGGCCACCATATAAACCGCCTTGTGCGGTTATTTTTTTGCCTGTTTCGGGCGTTTTCTCCTATCTTTTTGTATCTTTTGGTGATTTTCCGGTTTGACTGCTTTGCGGGTGCGGGCAGCGTCGGTCGGTGTGCGCCCGATTGTTTCAAATCATTTGATTTCGGCGCGGCGGGTGTTGATATGCCGTTGGCGGCAGTTGTAGCCTAGGTAGAGGTGGTCATAGGTTCAGCCTTGCGCGGGCTGTTTGATTTTGAATGATGTTTGCACGTTAATAATCCAGTAAATCAGTAAGATATAAATCTGTAAAAAATATTTGACACGGCCAAGATAATCGCTTAGATTTTGACAAAAAATAAAACTACATCAAACTACA
>NZ_BCWL01000041.1 GCF_001592185.1 Bergeriella denitrificans NBRC 102155 | reverse complement strand
GTTTTAGAGGCCAATAGCTCAATTGGTAGAGTATCGGTCTCCAAAACCGAGGGTTGGGGGTTCGAGACCCTCTTGGCCTGCCAAATAAAAAATTAACCGGCCTTGTGCCGGTTAATTTTTTTGTATTTGTTGTTTGGATTAATTTATTTTGGCCGCCTGCCTTTATCTGCGGATAAGGGCGCGGCAAGCGAGAGTACGATGACAGAGCGCATCTCTGAAGACAAGGCGGAAAAGCAAGGCCAGCTTGTGCCGAGCGGCGGAGGTTCTACCCCGCCCCAGCGTGAAGGGTTGTTTGCTTACTTCCGTAATTCTTGGACTGAGTTTAAAAAGGTCGTTTGGCCTACGCGCGAAGATGCCGTTAAGATGACTGTTTTTGTGGTGATTTTCGTGACGATATTGTCTGCCTTTATTTATGGTGTGGACAGTGTGATTTCATGGTTATTTTTTGACGTATTGTTGAAGAGGGGATAAAAATGTCAAAACGTTGGTATGTTGTACAGGCTTATTCCGGCTTTGAAAAAAATGTTCAGAAAACATTAAAAGAGCGTATCGCCCGCGAGGAAATGGAAGCGTATTTCGGCCAAATCCTGGTACCGGTCGAGGAAGTGGTGGATATCAAAAACGGCCGCAAAACCATCAGCGAGCGTAAGTTTTATCCGGGATATGTGTTGGTCGAAATGGAAATGACCGACGACTCTTGGCATTTGGTGAAGAGTACGCCCCGCGTATCAGGCTTTATCGGCGGTACGGCCAACCGCCCGCTGCCGATTTCCCAGCGCGAAGCGGATGCGATTCTGCGTCAGATGAGCAGCGGTCTGGAAAAACCGAAGCCGAAAGTGGAATTCGAAGTCGGTCAGCAGGTTCGTGTGAACGAAGGTCCGTTTGCCGATTTCAACGGTGTGGTGGACGAAGTCAACTACGAGCGCAACAAGCTGCGCGTTTCCGTGCAGATTTTCGGTCGGGAAACGCCGGTTGAGCTGGAATTCGGCCAGGTCGAAAAAATTTAAGCACATTAATGGCTTGAAGTGCTTGAAAAAAAAATCTAGCGCTTTTATAATGCCAAGTTCTGTTTGGGGAGCGGGATAGTCCCGCGTTATACCCGTTTATTTAGGAGTCCTTCAGTGGCAAAGAAAATTATCGGCTATATCAAGCTGCAAATTCCTGCAGGTAAAGCCAATCCGTCTCCTCCGGTTGGTCCCGCTCTGGGTCAACGCGGTTTGAACATCATGGAATTCTGTAAAGCATTTAATGCTGCAACCCAAGGCATGGAGCCGGGCTTGCCGATTCCTGTGGTGATTACTGCATTCGCAGACAAATCATTCACTTTTGTGATGAAAACCCCTCCGGCTTCCATCTTGCTGAAAAAAGCCGCCGGTTTGCAAAAAGGCAGCTCTAATCCGTTGACCAACAAAGTGGGTAAACTGACCCGCGCTCAACTGGAAGAGATTGCAACAACTAAAGAGCCTGATTTGACAGGCGCAGACTTGGATGCGCGCGTGCGCACCATCGCGGGTTCCGCCCGTTCGATGGGCTTGGATGTGGAGGGTGTATAATGGCTAAAGTATCTAAACGCTTGAAAGCTTTGCGCTCTTCTGTTGAAGCCAACAAACTGTACGCCATCGATGAAGCCATCGCTTTGGTAAAAAAAGCGGCAACTGCCAAATTTGACGAGTCAGTTGACGTTTCTTTCAATCTGGGCGTAGATCCCCGTAAATCCGACCAAGTTATCCGCGGTTCTGTGGTGCTGCCTAAAGGTACCGGTAAAACAACCCGCGTAGCTGTATTCGCACAAGGCGCGAATGCCGATGCGGCTAAAGAAGCCGGTGCGGATGTAGTCGGCTTTGAAGATTTGGCTGCCGAAATCAAAGGCGGCAACCTGAACTTCGACGTTGTGATTGCTTCTCCTGATGCAATGCGTATCGTGGGTCAGCTGGGTACCATTTTGGGCCCGCGCGGTTTGATGCCGAACCCTAAAGTCGGTACTGTAACGCCGAATGTTGCCGAAGCCGTTAAAAACGCTAAAGCCGGTCAAGTACAATACCGTACCGACAAAGCCGGTATCATTCACGCTACCATTGGCCGCGCTTCTTTCGCAGAAGCCGATTTGAAGGCAAACTTCGATGCTTTGCTGGATGCGGTTGTGAAAGCCAAGCCTGCTGCTGCCAAAGGCCAATACTTGCGTAAAGTTGCGGTTTCCAGCACCATGGGTCTGGGCGTACGCGTTGACACTTCAAGCGTAAGCAACTGATAGAATTTTCAGACGGCCTGATGAAGGTCGGGCCGTCTGAAATTGGGCTACTTAAGAATGTTAAGTAGATGTCCAAGACCGTAGGGATCGCAAGATTTAATCGTAACTGCCCTACGCAGACGGTAGTCCTGAAACAAATTACATTTTTGTAAGATGTCTTTTTAGGTTACCGCGCTGGTGGAATATACCGTTCGGTGTATTCTGTTGATAAACAGTGGGAGGTAGACCTTGAGTCTCAATATTGAAACCAAGAAAGTAGCCGTCGAAGAGATTAGCGCAGCGATTGCCAACGCGCAAACTCTGGTGGTTGCCGAATATCGCGGTATCAGTGTTGCCAGCATGACCGAGCTGCGTGCGAATGCACGTAAAGAAGGCGTATATCTGCGCGTTCTGAAAAACACTCTGGCTCGTCGCGCAGTAGAAGGTACTTCATTCGCAGGCTTGGCAGACCACATGGTGGGTCCGCTGGTTTACGCTGCTTCTGAAGATGCTGTTGCTGCTGCAAAAGTGCTGCATCAATTCGCGAAAAAAGATGACAAAATCGTTCTGAAAGCCGGTTCTTACAACGGTGAAGTGATGAATGCCGCTCAAGTAGGCGAGCTGGCTTCCATCCCGAGCCGCGAAGAGCTGTTGTCCAAACTGCTGTTCGTTATGCAGGCGCCTGTTTCAGGCTTCGCACGCGGTCTGGCTGCTTTGGCAGAGAAAAAAGCCGGCGAAGAAGCCGCTTAATCCCCGATTTTGTCGTTTGAACATTATTTTTTAATACAATATTTGGAGTTTAAATAGCATGGCTATTACTAAAGAAGACATCTTGAGCGCAGTTGAGCAACTGACTGTAATGGAACTGAACGAGCTGGTTAAAGCTTTTGAAGAAAAATTCGGCGTTTCTGCTGCTGCCGTTGCTGTTGCCGGTCCTGCCGGTGCCGGTGCTGCCGCTGCTGAAGAAAAAACTGAATTCGACGTTGTTCTGGCTTCTGCCGGTGAGCAAAAAGTAGGCGTGATCAAAGTGGTTCGTGCAATCACCGGTCTGGGCCTGAAAGAAGCTAAAGACATCGTTGACGGCGCGCCTAAGACTCTGAAAGAAGGCGTGTCTAAAGCTGAAGCTGAAGACATCCAAAAACAACTGGAAGAAGCCGGCGCTAAAGTCGAAATCAAATAATCATTTGATTCTTCCTGTAGAGGCTGACAGTTTTCTGTCAGCCTTATTTTGCTTTATTCCTAAGCTGTTCGCTGTTATTTGCATTTATTTACATGTTTAGCTTTGATAATGTGTAAATAAATGCAAATAATCCGTATTGTTGTCGTTTTCAGACGGCATCTTTCATTCAAAATCGCCCTTCGGAGTGTATATGAGCTATTCGTTTACCGAGAAAAAACGTATCCGTAAGAGCTTTGCCAAGCGGGAAAACGTACTGGACGTTCCGTTTTTGCTGGCAACTCAAATTGATTCCTACTCGAAGTTTCTGCAACTGGAAAATGCGTTCGACCAACGCACGGACGACGGCCTGCAAGCCGCCTTCAATTCCATCTTCCCGATTGTCAGCCACAACGGCTATGCCCAATTGGAATTCGTACACTACACTTTGGGCGAGCCGCTTTTCGACATCCCCGAGTGTCAACTGCGCGGCATTACTTACGCCGCGCCGCTGCGTGCGCGTATTCGTCTGAAAATCTTCGACAAAGAGGCTTCCAAGCCCAATGTGGTCAAAGAAATCCGCGAAAACGAAGTGTATATGGGCGAAATTCCGCTGATGACACCGAGCGGTTCGTTCGTCATCAACGGTACCGAGCGTGTGATTGTGTCCCAGCTGCACCGTTCTCCGGGCGTGTTCTTCGAGCACGATAAGGGTAAAACCCATTCTTCCGGCAAGCTGCTGTTCTCCGCACGCATCATTCCTTACCGCGGCTCTTGGCTGGATTTCGAGTTTGATCCGAAAGACCTGTTGTACTTCCGTATCGACCGCCGCCGTAAAATGCCGGTCACCATCCTGCTGCGTGCCTTGGGTTACAACAACGAGCAGATTCTCGATACCTTCTACGACAAAGAGACGTTCTACTTGTCGAAAGATGGTGTGCAAACCGATTTGGTGGCGAGCCGTCTGAAAGGTGAAACGGCCAAAACCGACATCGTCGATAAAGACGGCAATGTCTTGGTGGCCAAAGGCAAACGCATTACCGCGAAAAATGTGCGCGACATCACCAATGCCGGTCTGACCCGTTTGGATGTTGAAGCCGACAGCCTGCTGGGTAAAGTATTGGCGGCAGACTTGGTTGTGCCGGATACCGGCGAAGTATTGGCCGTTGCCAACGACGAGATTACCGAAGAGCTGCTGGCCAAGCTGGATATTCACGGCGTTGCCCAAATCACCACGCTGTACATCAACGAGCTGGATCAGGGCGGCTATATCTCCAATACGCTGCGTACCGATGAAACTGCCGACCAGCAAGCGGCGCGTATCGCCATTTACCGCATGATGCGCCCGGGCGAGCCGCCTACGGAAGAAGCCGTAGAGCTGCTGTTCAACCGCCTGTTCTTTAGTGAAGACAGCTACGATCTGTCGCGCGTAGGCCGTATGAAATTCAACACCCGCACTTACGAGCAGAAGCTGAGTGAAGCGCAGCAAGGCTCTTGGTACGGTCGTTTGCTGAACGAAACCTTTGCCGGCGCGGCCGACAAGGGCGGCTATGTATTGAGCATCGAAGACATCGTGGCTTCGATTGCCACTTTGGTCGAACTGCGTAACGGCCACGGCGAAGTGGACGACATCGACCACTTGGGTAACCGCCGCGTGCGCTCCGTTGGTGAATTGACCGAAAACCAATTCCGCAGCGGCTTGTCGCGTGTCGAGCGTGCCGTTAAAGAGCGCTTGAACCAAGCCGAATCCGAAAACCTGATGCCGCATGATTTGATTAATGCGAAACCGGTTTCCGCTGCGATTAAAGAATTCTTCGGCTCCAGCCAGCTGAGCCAATTTATGGACCAAACCAACCCGCTGTCGGAAGTGACTCACAAGCGCCGCGTATCGGCCTTGGGCCCGGGCGGTTTGACCCGCGAACGCGCAGGCTTCGAGGTGCGCGACGTACACCCGACCCACTACGGCCGCGTATGTCCGATTGAAACACCTGAAGGTCCGAACATCGGTTTGATTAACTCATTGTCCGTTTATGCGCGTACCAATGATTACGGCTTCTTGGAAACACCGTACCGCCGCGTGGTGGACGGCCAAGTAACCGACCAGATTGATTATCTGTCCGCTATCGAAGAAGGCCGTTACGTCATCGCCCAGGCCAATGCCGAATTGGATGCCGAAGGCCGCTTGACCGGCGAACTGGTAACCTGTCGCGAAAAAGGCGAAACCATTATGGCCACGCCCGACCGCGTTCAATACATGGACGTAGCCACCGGCCAAGTGGTATCCGTCGCGGCGTCCCTGATTCCGTTCCTGGAACACGATGACGCCAACCGCGCATTGATGGGTGCCAACATGCAACGTCAGGCCGTGCCGTGCCTGCGTGCCGAAAAACCGATGGTCGGCACCGGTATCGAACGCTCCGTAGCCGTTGACTCTGCCACCGCGATTGTGGCCCGTCGCGGCGGCGTGGTGGAATATGTCGATGCCAACCGTGTGGTGGTTCGCGTACACGATGATGAAGCGACTGCCGGCGAAGTGGGTGTGGATATCTACAACCTGGTGAAATTTACCCGCTCCAACCAATCGACCAACATCAACCAACGTCCGGCCGTTAAAGCCGGTGACGTATTGCAACGCGGCGACTTGATTGCCGACGGCGCGTCAACCGATTTGGGTGAACTGGCACTGGGTCAAAACATGACCATCGCCTTCATGCCGTGGAACGGTTACAACTACGAAGACTCGATTCTGATTTCGGAAAAAGTGGCTGCGGACGACCGCTATACTTCTATTCACATCGAAGAATTGAACGTAGTTGCCCGCGATACCAAGTTGGGCGCGGAAGACATTACCCGCGATATTCCGAACCTGTCCGAGCGTATGCAAAACCGTCTGGACGAGTCCGGCATCGTGTACATCGGTGCGGAAGTGGAAGCCGGCGACGTATTGGTCGGCAAAGTAACGCCTAAAGGCGAAACCCAGCTGACACCGGAAGAAAAACTGCTGCGCGCCATCTTCGGCGAAAAAGCCTCCGACGTGAAAGACACCTCGCTGCGTATGCCGACCGGCATGAGCGGTACCGTCATCGACGTACAAGTGTTTACCCGCGAAGGCATCCAACGCGACAAACGCGCGCAGTCGATTATCGACTCCGAGCTGAAACGCTACCGCCAAGACCTGAGCGACCAGTTGCGTATTTTCGACAACGACGCCTTCGACCGTATCGAGCGCATGATTGTCGGCGCTATTGCCAACGGCGGCCCGATGAAGCTGGCCAAAGGCAGCAAAATCACAGCCGAATACCTGCATTCGACCGCCAGCAAGCACGATTGGTTCGACATCCGCCTGGCCGATGAAGATCTGGCCAAACAGCTGGAGCTGATTAAATTGAGCCTGCAGCAAAAACGCGAAGAAGCGGACGAGTTGTATGAAATCAAGAAGAAAAAGCTGACCCAGGGCGACGAGCTGCAGCCGGGCGTACAAAAAATGGTGAAAGTATTCATCGCCATCAAACGCCGCCTGCAAGCCGGTGACAAAATGGCCGGCCGCCACGGTAACAAAGGTGTGGTATCGCGCATCCTGCCGGTGGAAGACATGCCGTACATGGCCGACGGTCGTCCGGTGGACATCGTATTGAACCCGTTGGGCGTACCGTCGCGTATGAACATCGGTCAGATTCTCGAAGTGCACCTGGGCTGGGCGGCAAAAGGTATCGGCGAACGCATCGACCGCATGCTGAAAGAGCAGCGAAAAGTCGGCGAAATCCGCGCTTTCCTGGACAAACTCTACAACAACAGCGGTAAGCAGGAAGACCTGAACAGCCTGAGCGACGACGAAATCATCGAGTTGGCTTCCAACCTGCGTAAGGGCGCGTCTTTCGCTTCTCCGGTATTCGACGGCGCGAAAGAGTCGGAAATCCGCGATATGCTGAATCTGGCTTACCCGAGCGACGATCCGGAAGTGGAAAAACTGGGCTTCAACGACAGCAAAACCCAAATCACCCTGTACGACGGCCGCTCAGGCGAAGCTTTCGACCGCAAAGTCACCGTCGGCGTGATGCACTACCTGAAGCTGCACCACTTGGTAGACGAGAAAATGCACGCCCGCTCGACCGGTCCGTACTCTCTGGTAACGCAGCAACCGTTGGGCGGTAAAGCCCAGTTCGGCGGCCAGCGCTTCGGTGAGATGGAGGTTTGGGCGCTGGAAGCCTACGGCGCCGCCTACACGCTGCAAGAGATGCTGACCGTGAAGTCGGACGACGTCAACGGCCGTACCAAAATGTACGAAAACATCGTCAAAGGCGAGCACAAAATCGATGCCGGCATGCCGGAGTCTTTCAACGTGTTGGTGAAAGAAATCCGTTCGCTGGGCTTGGATATCGACTTGGAACGCTACTAAGCTTTCTTTCGCCGGTTTTCAGACGGCAGGCTGCGGCCCAGGCCGTCTGAAAACAGCGAAACGAAAGCCGGCAGGGCGCGGAACAATAAAACGATAAGGATTTCTGACCCGCCGCGGCGGCAAAAGCCGTCTGAAAAAGCGCATCCGCTTTGATTATCCCAAGATAAATATTTCCTTTAAGGAGCAAACATGAATTTGGCAAATTTGTTCAATCCGCTGCAAACCGCCAGCATGGAAGAAGAGTTTGACGCCATCAAAATCGGCATTGCCTCTCCTGAGACCATCCGCTCATGGTCTTACGGCGAAGTGAAAAAGCCCGAAACCATCAACTACCGCACCTTCAAGCCGGAGCGTGACGGCTTGTTCTGCGCCAAAATTTTCGGCCCGGTAAAAGACTACGAATGTTTGTGCGGCAAATATAAACGCCTGAAATTCAAAGGCGTGACCTGTGAAAAATGCGGCGTGGAAGTGACTTTGTCCAAAGTGCGCCGCGAGCGCATGGGCCACATCGAGCTGGCCGCGCCGGTTGCACATATCTGGTTTTTGAAATCCCTGCCGTCCCGCCTGGGTATGGTATTGGACATGACCCTGCGCGACATCGAGCGCGTGCTGTACTTCGAAGCATTCGTTGTGACCGACCCGGGCATGACCCCGCTGCAACGCCGCCAGCTGCTGACCGAAGACGACTACTACAACAAACTTGACGAATACGGCGACGATTTCGACGCCAAAATGGGTGCCGAAGGCATCCGCGAGCTGCTGCGTACTTTGGACGTGGCCGGCGAAATCGACATCCTACGTCAAGAATTGGAATCCACCGGTTCGGATACCAAAATCAAAAAAATCGCCAAGCGCTTGAAAGTATTGGAAGCCTTCCACCGTTCTGGCATGAAGCTGGAATGGATGATTATGGACGTATTGCCGGTGCTGCCGCCGGATTTGCGCCCGCTGGTACCGCTGGACGGCGGCCGCTTCGCGACTTCCGACCTGAACGACCTGTACCGCCGCGTCATCAACCGTAACAACCGTTTGAAACGCCTGCTGGAACTGAGCGCGCCCGACATCATCGTGCGCAATGAAAAACGCATGCTGCAAGAAGCCGTTGATTCGCTGCTGGACAACGGCCGCCGCGGTAAAGCCATGACCGGCGCGAATAAACGTCCGCTGAAATCATTGGCCGATATGATTAAAGGTAAAGGCGGCCGCTTCCGTCAAAACCTGTTGGGTAAGCGCGTGGACTACTCCGGCCGTTCCGTGATTACCGTAGGCCCTTACCTGCGTCTGCACCAATGCGGTCTGCCGAAAAAAATGGCCTTGGAGCTTTTCAAACCGTTTATTTTCCACAAGTTGGAAAAACAAGGCCTGGCTTCTACCGTTAAAGCCGCGAAAAAACTGGTGGAGCAAGAAGTACCGGAAGTATGGGACATCTTGGAAGAAGTCATCCGCGAACATCCGATTATGCTCAACCGTGCGCCGACCCTGCACCGTTTGGGTATCCAAGCGTTTGAGCCGATTCTGATTGAAGGCAAAGCGATTCAGCTGCATCCGTTGGTGTGTGCCGCATTCAACGCCGACTTCGACGGTGACCAAATGGCCGTTCACGTACCGCTGAGCCTGGAAGCGCAGATGGAAGCGCGCACTTTGATGTTGGCTTCCAACAACGTCTTGTCTCCGGCCAACGGCGAACCGATTATCGTACCTTCGCAAGATATCGTATTGGGTCTGTACTACATGACCCGCGACCGCATCAACGCCAAAGGCGAAGGCAGCCTGTTTGCCGACGTGAAAGAAGTACACCGTGCCTACCACACCAAACAAGTGGAGCTGGGTACGAAAATTACCGTGCGTCTGCGCGAGTGGGAAAAGAACGAAGCGGGCGAACTCGAGCCGGTGACCAAGCGTTACGAAACCACTGTCGGCCGCGCCCTGCTGAGCGAAATCCTGCCGAAAGGCCTGCCGTTTGAATACATCAACAAGGCCTTGAAGAAAAAAGAAATTTCCAAGTTGATTAACGCTTCGTTCCGCTTGTGCGGTCTGCGCGATACCGTTATTTTTGCTGACCACTTGATGTACACCGGTTTCGGTTTCGCAGCCAAAGGCGGTATCTCGATTGCCGTGGACGACATGGAAATTCCGAAAGAGAAAGCCGCCTTGCTGGCCGAAGCCAACGCCGAAGTGAAGGAAATCGAAGACCAATACCGCCAAGGTTTGGTGACCAACGGCGAACGCTACAACAAAGTCGTGGATATCTGGGGCCGCGCCGGCGATAAAATCGCCAAAGCGATGATGGACAACCTGTCGAAACAAAAAGTCATCGACCGCGAAGGCAACGAAGTCGATCAAGAGTCGTTCAACTCCATCTACATGATGGCCGACTCCGGTGCCCGTGGTTCGGCAGCGCAGATCAAACAGCTTTCCGGTATGCGCGGCTTGATGGCGAAACCGGACGGTTCGATTATCGAAACCCCGATTACCTCCAACTTCCGTGAAGGCCTGACCGTATTGCAATACTTTATTGCGACCCACGGTGCGCGTAAAGGTCTGGCGGATACTGCGTTGAAAACAGCAAACTCCGGTTATCTGACCCGCCGTTTGGTGGACGTAACCCAAGACTTGGTCGTAGTAGAGGACGATTGCGGCACTTCAGACGGCTTTGTCATGAAAGCAGTCGTACAAGGCGGCGACGTGATTGAAGCATTGCGTGACCGTATCTTGGGCCGTGTCACCGCAGCCGACGTCGTTGACCCGTCCAGCGGCGGCACACTGGTGGAAGCCGGTACGCTGCTGACTGAGCAACTGGTTGACCTGATTGACCAATCCGGTGTCGACGAAGTAAAAGTCCGCACCCCGATTACCTGTAAAACCCGCCACGGCTTGTGTGCCCACTGTTACGGACGCGACTTGGCGCGCGGCAAACTGGTCAATGCCGGTGAAGCAGTCGGCGTGATTGCCGCCCAGTCTATCGGTGAACCGGGTACCCAGCTGACCATGCGTACCTTCCACATCGGTGGTGCGGCCTCCCGTGCAGCAGCAGCCAGCCAAGTAGAAGCCAAATCCAACGGTACGGCGCGCTTCAGCAGCCAAATGCGCTATGTCGCCAACAACAAAGGCGAATTAGTGGTGATTGGCCGCTCTTGCGAAGTCGTCATTCACGACGACATCGGCCGCGAGCGCGAACGCCACAAAGTACCTTACGGCGCGATTTTGCTGGTACAAGACGGCGCAGCCATCAAAGCCGGCCAAACATTGGCAACCTGGGATCCGCACACCCGTCCGATGATTACCGAGCATGCCGGTTTGGTGAAATTCGAAAACGTGGAAGAGGGTGTTACCGTAGCCAAGCAAACCGACGACGTTACCGGCTTGTCCACATTGGTGGTCATCGACGGCAAACGCCGCTCGGCCTCAGCCTCCAAACTGCTGCGTCCGACCGTGAAGCTGCTGGATGAAAACGGCCTGGAAATCTGCATTCCCGGCACCTCGACACCGGTATCTATGGCCTTCCCCGTAGGCGCCGTAATTACCGTACGCGAAGGACAAGAAATCGGCAAAGGCGACGTATTGGCGCGTATTCCGCAAGCATCGTCCAAAACACGCGACATTACCGGCGGTCTGCCGCGCGTGGCTGAATTGTTTGAAGCCCGTATCCCGAAAGACGCCGGCATGCTGGCCGAAATCACCGGTACCGTATCCTTCGGCAAAGAAACCAAAGGCAAGCAGCGCCTGATTATCACCGATGTGGACGGCGTAGCATACGAGACCCTGATTTCCAAAGAGAAACAGATTCTGGTACACGACGGCCAAGTCGTAAACCGCGGCGAAACCATCGTGGACGGTGCCGTCGATCCGCACGACATCCTCCGTCTACAAGGTATCGAAGCCTTGGCACGCTATATCGTCCAAGAAGTGCAAGAAGTTTACCGCCTGCAAGGTGTGAAGATTTCCGACAAGCACATCGAAGTCATCATCCGCCAAATGCTGCGCCGCGTAAACATTGCCGACTCCGGCGATACCCCGTTCATCACCGGCGAACAGGTCGAGCGCGGTGATGTGATGGTAGAAAACGAAAAAGCCATTGCCGAAGGCAAAGAACCTGCCCGTTTCGAAAACGTCTTGTTGGGTATCACCAAAGCATCACTTTCGACCGACAGCTTCATCTCAGCCGCATCGTTCCAAGAAACCACCCGCGTGCTGACCGAAGCCGCGATTATGGGCAAACAGGACGAATTGCGCGGCCTGAAAGAAAACGTCATCGTCGGCCGCCTGATTCCCGCCGGTACCGGCCTGACCTACCACCGCAGCCGCCGCCAGCAATGGCAGCCGGTTGAGGCCGAAGCCACCGAGCAGACTGAAGAATCAGCAGAGTAATCTGCCAGGCAAAACCGCCGCATTCTGAAAAGAATGCGGCGGTTTTTTATTTGAGGCCGTCTGAATATTCAGACGGCTTTGCTTGATACAGTGCCGCCCCTGCCAAAGCCAACATCGCAAAAGGCCGTCTGAAATTCAGACGGCCTTTTGAATAAAGCGGTATCAAATCATTCCGATACTGTGTTGATGGCGCAGGAGCATAGGGCGGATTATTGATATATAGTCGGAGAGTAAATTCTGATACAAAGCGGCGAGCCGC
>NZ_BCWL01000040.1 GCF_001592185.1 Bergeriella denitrificans NBRC 102155 | reverse complement strand
TCTGTGAAAATTCATATATTGTTGAAAACAATAAATATATAGTCGTAGAACTTAAATTCTGCTACGGCGCCGGCTCGTTTTGCCCCATTCTGTGTTATTCGACTATATAAAAGAAAAGCCGCTTCCGAAGAAGCGGCTTTGTGTTGCGGCGAAGTGTTAACCTTCGATGATGACCTCTACGCGGCGGCCTGCGGCGTTGTCGCCTTGGGCTGCGGTGGTGTCTTCAGGTTTACGCAATTCGATGTTTTCGGCTTTCACGCCTTGCGCCTCAAAGAAGGCTTGTACGGCTTGCGCGCGTTTTTTGGACAGTTCCGCATTGGCGGCGGCGTTGCCGGTGCTGTCGGTATAACCGCTGACTACCAGGCGTTTGCCGTCTTTGCCGGCTTTAATCAGGTCTGCCAAAACGGTTGCGGCATTGGCCGATACATCGCTCTTGCCGGTGGCAAAGTAGAAGATGCCTTTCGGTTGGCCGTTGTGGTCGGCCAGGGCAACATCGGCGGCATCTGCAGCGGGTGCGGCAGGCGCGGCGGCAGCGGCAGGTGCGGAAGCCTGTTCAGCCGGAGCGGCTGCTGCCGGGGCAGAGGCTTGCTCGGCAGGGGCGGCTGCTGGTGCTGCTGCTTTGGCGGCAGGCGCCGGTGCTTTACCGTCGTTGTTAGACAGACCCCATACATAAGCGGTCATGATGTGCAGCTTGTCTTTGTCCAGGAAGTTGCCCCATGCCGGCATTTGGCCGTGGCGGCCGTTGGTGATGGTTTCGATAATCGCTTTTTGCGTACCGCCCCACAACCATACGTCGTCGGTCAGGTTCGGGCCCAAGCCTTGTACGCCTTGGCCTTTGTCGCCGTGGCAGGTAAAGCAGTTGGCCGGTGCGCCGTGGAACAGGGCTTTACCGCGCTCAGCACGGCTTTCGTCGTATTGGTCTTTGGGTTTGGACAGCGACATCACGTAGTTGGCTACGTCTTTCACGCGCTCTTCACCCAAAGCCGGACCCCAGGCAGCCATCACGCCGACACGGCCTTTTTCGATGGTTTCCTGAATCTGTTCAGGCGAGCCGCCCCACAACCAGTCGTGGTCGGTCAGATTGGGGAAACCTTTGGAACCTTTGGCATCCGCGCCGTGGCATTGGATACAGTAGGTGTCGAACAGGTTTTTACCGATTTGCTGTGCTTGTGGGTCTTTTGCCACTTGCTCGATCGGCATTTTGGCAAATTTGGCATACAGGGGTTTGTATTGCTCTTCTGCTTTGGCTACTTCTTTTTCGTATTGGTTGTGGCTGGTCCAGCCCAATACGCCTTTGAAGTCGCCCAAGCCCGGGTAGAGTACGAGGTAGGCCGCGCCGAATACCCAGGTCAGGACGTACAGCCAAAACCACCAGCGGGGCAGGGGGTTGTTGTACTCGGCAATGCCGTCCCACTCATGTCCGGTCGTTTTGGCTTCTTCGCCTTTTTTCAGCTTGACTACGTTTTGGGAAATCAGTAACCAAGCCAGGCCGATAAAGCTGAGCAAGACGATGGCGGCAATGTATATATTCCAGAAATTACTGGTAAATTGGGATGTTGTGTTCATTCTTTATGCTCCGTATCACGGACGAACCGGTTATTGTCCGCCCTTATCCTTGCGCTCTTCTTGGTCGAAAATGCTGTTGGCGGCATCGTCGTAGTTCTGCCTGTTGCGTTTGTTGAACACGATGTACAACACAAGCATGAAGCTGATGAAGACACACAGGGTAAAGAGCGAGCGGGTCCAGGTTACGTCCATGATGTTACCTTACGTTTTTCAATGCTAAGCCCAAGCCTTGCAGATAGGCGATAACGGCATCCAGTTCGGATTTGTTTTTCAAATCTTCAGGTGCTTTTGCCAATTCTTCATCGCTGTAAGGCGTGCCGATGGCGCGCAGAGCCTTCATGTTGCCGATTGTCGCGTCAACATCGACTTTGTTTTGAGCCAGCCACGGGAATGCGGGCATATTGGACTCGGGTACGACGTCGCGCGGGTTAATCAGGTGGATGCGGTGCCATTCGTCGGAGTAGCGGCCGCCTACACGGGCCAAATCAGGACCGGTACGCTTGGAACCCCATTGGAACGGGTGGTCGTAAACAGACTCGCCGGCTACGGAGTAGTGGCCGTAGCGCTCGGTTTCGGCGCGGAACGGACGAATCATCTGCGAGTGGCAGTTGTAGCAGCCTTCGCGGACGTAAACGTCGCGGCCGGCAACCTGCAGGGCGGTGTAAGGTTTAACACCGGGCGCGGGCTGGGTCACTGCTTTGGTGAAAAACAGCGGCACGATTTCGATGAACAAGCCCACGCTGGCCACGAGCAAGGTAAATACAATCAGAATGCCGACTTTTTCTTCAGCTAATTGTTGTAATTTCATTTTGGTAGCCTATCTTTCTTATTTAGTGGTGTGCAGTTTGAGAAACCGCAGGAATCTCGGCATCAACCGCTTTGCCACTTACCGCAGTGCGGTAAACGTTGTAAGCCATGATGAACATACCGCTCAGGTACAGCAGGCCGCCGACAACGCGGATGGCGTAGTAAGGCATGGTGCGTTTTACGGATTCTACGAAGGAGTAGGTCAGGGTACCGTCGTCGTTCAGAGAACCCCACATCAGACCCTGCATCACACCGGCAATCCACATGGCGGCGATGTAGAGTACGACGCCGATGGTAGCAATCCAGAAGTGCGCTTCAATCAGCTTGGTGCTGTACATCTGCTCACGGCCGAACAGGCGCGGAATCAGGTAGTAAACGGAACCGATGGTGACAAAGCCTACCCAGCCCAAAGCACCGGCGTGTACGTGTGCCACAGTCCAGTCGGTGTAGTGGCTCAAGGCGTTGACGGTTTTGATGGACATCATCGGGCCTTCGAAAGTGGACATACCGTAGAAAGACAATGAAACAATCAGGAATTTCAAAATCGGGTCGGTACGCAGCTTGTCCCAAGCGCCGGACAGGGTCATGATACCGTTAATCATGCCGCCCCAAGACGGTGCGAACAGAATCAGCGACAGAATCATACCCAGAGATTGGGTCCAGTCGGGCAGGGCGGTGTAGTGCAGGTGGTGCGGGCCGGCCCACATATAGGTGAAAATCAGCGCCCAGAAGTGCACCACAGACAAGCGGTAAGAGTAAACCGGACGGCCGGCTTGTTTCGGCACGAAGTAGTACATCATGCCCAAGAAGCCTGCGGTCAGGAAGAAGCCCACGGCGTTGTGGCCGTACCACCACTGTACCATAGCGTCAATCGCGCCGGAGTACACGGAGTAAGACTTCATGAAGCTTGCGGGGATGCTGATGTTGTTAACGATGTGCAGCAGGGCCACGGCCAGGATGAATGCACCATAGAACCAGTTGGCCACGTAGATGTGCTTCACTTTGCGTTTGGCGATGGTGCCGAAGAATACGATGGCGTAGGCAACCCATACCAAAGTAATCAGGATGTCGATCGGCCATTCCAGCTCGGCATACTCTTTACCCTGGGTGTAACCCATAGGCAGGGTAATGGCGGCCAAAACGATGACAGCCTGCCAACCCCAGAATGTGAATGCGGCGAGCGGGCCGCAGAACAGACGGGTGTTACAGGTGCGCTGTACCACATAGTAGGAAGTGGCAAAAAGGCCGCAGCCGCCGAATGCGAAAATCACCGCATTGGTGTGCAGCGGACGCAGACGGCCGAAGTGGAACCAAGGGCCGATTTCGGATAAATTGAGAGAAGGTGCGTATAATTGGGCGGCGACAATCACGCCGACCAACATGCCCACAATCCCCCAAACTACAGTCATGATGGCGAACTGGCGCACCACTTTGTAGTTATAAGTTTGTGTGTCCATGGGAGAGTCTCCATAAATTATGGGAATAAAAAATTTTTATATTCTGCGGCATTACCCTTTGATGACAAACGGTTAGGCCGAAGTCTAAATTTTTCTCAATTTAACATATTTATAAAAATGCGCCAAGCGGTATTACATTCGCGCTCAGGGTTGTCGCGCGTGGCGGTTTTTATAAAAAACCATTAAAATCAACTTGCTGATTTCCAGGAGCTTGTATTTTACTGGTTCGCATTTTTCAAGTCCCCTTTTTTGGAAATCTTTTTGATGTAAATTAAATATTCGCTTTTGCTGAATGGATAACTATAAAATTTAACAAACGATATGATAGAAATGCTTAATTATAAAGTCGCGCCCGACCCCAAAAAACACCAATGGCAGGTCAGCTTAAGTTTCAAACAAAACAACTCTTTGCCGGTGATGCTCAGCCTGCCCGACTGGGTGCCGGGCAGCTATCTGATTCGGGATTTTTCGCGCCATATTACCGCCATCCGGGCTTTTTGCGACGGCGAAGAGCAGGTTTTGCAGCAGCAGAACAAGAGCCTGTGGCAGGCGGAAGGGCGTGCGGGAGAGTGGCAAATTTGCTACACCGTTTACGCGTTCGATTTGTCGGTACGCGGCGCATTTTTGAGCACCGAGCGCGGCTTTTTCGACGGCGCTTGTCTGTTTTTACGTTTGGCGGGCGCGGAAAACGTGCCGCATCGGGTCGAGTTGGCGCAGTTGCCGCCGCATTGGCAGACGGCGACTTCCATGCCATCGGTCGGGCAGGGCGTTTTTCAGACGGCCTCTTATATGGCATGCATCGATCATCCGTTTGAACTGGGGCGGATTGAGTTTTTGGATTTTGAAGCGGCAGGGCGGCCGCACCGCATCGCCTTGAGTGGCATTTATCCCGATTTCGACCGCGACCGGCTGGTGGCGGATATCCGGAAAATCTGCGAAACCGAGCTGGCGATGTTCCCCGAGCCGGCGCCGTTTGACGCGTATTGCTTCCTGTTGCACGTCGGCGACAATCTCTACGGCGGCCTGGAACACATCAGCAGCACCGCGCTGCTGGCCGATCGGGGCAGCCTGCCGCCTTACGGCATGGGCACGGCCAATCCCGAATATACCCAGCTGCTGGGTTTGTTCAGCCATGAATATTTCCACGCTTGGAACGTGAAATCCATTAAGCCGGAAGCGTTTGCGCCTTATGATTTAAGCCGCGAAAACTATACCGAGCAGCTGTGGGCGTTTGAAGGCATTACATCGTATTATGACGATTTGCTGCTGGTGCGCAGCGGCGTGATTTCGCCCGAAGCCTATCTGCATCTGCTGGCGCAGGGCATCACGCGCGTGCAGCAGACCAAAGGCCGTCTGAAACAGACGCTGGCCGAATCCAGCTTCAGCGCGTGGCACAAGTTTTACAAGCAGGACGAAAACAGCCCCAACGCCATTGTCAGCTATTACCAAAAAGGCGCATTGGCAGCGCTCTGTCTCGATTTGCTGATTCGCAGTAAAAGCGGCGGCGCATGGTCGTTGGACGGCGTGATGCAGCAGCATTACCGCGATTGGCTGGACACGAAGCGCGGCATTCCCGAGCAGCAGTGGCAGGCGCGTTGTCAGGAAATCACCGGGCTGGATTTACAGGCATTTTTTCAGACGGCCTTATACAGCACCGAAGAGTTGCCGCTGGTCGAATGCCTGAGCAGTGTCGGTGTGGACTTGGGTTGGCACGCTCTGCCGCGCAGCCACGGCGGCGGCTTTATTAAAGAAACCGATACCGTGCCCGCGCAGCCTATACCCGATTTCGGCGCACGTTTCCGACAAAATGCCGACGGCGCGCTGCTGACCCATGTGTTGAGCGACGGCAGCGCAGAGCAGGCCGCTTTGTGTCCGCAGGATAAAATCATTGCCGTCAACGGCTACGCCTGCCGCGATTTGGCCGCGCAATGGGCGGCGCTGTCCGTCGGCAGCCGTGCCAGCCTGCATTTCTTCCGCGCCGGCGTGCTGCATGAAACGCAGGCTGTGGTTCAAGCCGCAGAAGCCGATACCGCGTTGCTCGGCATCCGCGATGCCGCGCTGCTGGAGCAATGGCTGTTCGGGCGGTAAAATCTGCTTCGGTTTTCAGACGGCCTTTTGGGGCGTGTCGGATACGGCATTGTTCCGTGCCGTTTAAATGATTGAAACTATTTTGTGATGAAGGAAACATCATGGCGATTTTAAAAATCAGCGAAAATCTGTACATTTCCCCACAACTGCATGAAAGCGACGCGCAGCAGGCCGCTGCGCTCGGCATCCGCTCGGTCGTCTGCAACCGCCCCGACGGAGAGGAAGAGGGGCAGCCCGCAGTCGCCGAAGTGCAAGCCTGGCTGGCGCAGGCGGGTATTGCCGAATTTCACCACCAGCCCGTGGTTGCCCCGTCGATTACGGCGGAAGATGTTGCCCGCTTTCAGGCATTGACGGCTCAAGCCGCGCAACCCGTTTTGGCATACTGCCGCACCGGCACGCGCTGCTCGCTGCTTTGGGCATACCACCAAGTGCAGCACGGCATGGATGTTGCCGCTGCCAAAGCCGCAGCAGCACAGGCGGGTGTGAATTTGGATAATTTCGACAGCCGTTTGCAGCACGCGGCAGAGCAGGGGCTGTAAGCGGGCGTTTGGGTTGGATATGCCTGATGTAAAAAGGCCGTCTGAAAATGGGCATTTTCAGACGGCCTTTTTTTAAAGCGGGAAACGATCCGGCTTTTTAAGAAACCACTTCGCCTTGGGCGCGCTGTTTCTCGATGCTCTTATTGATGTACCACTGTTGGGCGATGGTCAGCAGGTTGTTGACCACCCAGTAGAGTACCAAGCCAGCGGGGAAGAAGAAGAACATGACCGAGAAAATCAGCGGCATAATCTTCATCATTTTCGCCTGCATCGGGTCGGTCGGCGGCGGGTTCAGATAGGTTTGGATGAACATGGTCGCGGCCATAATCAGCGGCAGGATGTAGTAGGGATCGGGGCGGCTCAGGTCGTGAATCCAGCCCAGCCACGGCGCTTGGCGCAACTCAACGGAGGCAAACAGCGCCCAATACAAACCGATGAAGACGGGGATTTGCAGCAGCATCGGCAGGCAGCCGCCGAGCGGGTTGATTTTTTCGTCTTTATACATCTGCATCATGGCTTGCTGCTGCGCCATGCGGTCGTCGCCGTATTTCTCTTTGATGGCTTGCAGCTTGGGCGCAACGGCGCGCATTTTGGCCATCGAGCGGTAAGAAGCGTTGGTCAGCGGATAGAGCACGGCTTTCACGATAACGGTCAGTGCCACAATCGCCCAGCCCCAGTTGCCGATGACATCGTGCAGCTTGTTCAGCAGCCAGAAGAGCGGCGATGCGAACCAGTGTACTTTGCCGTAGTCTTTCGCCAGTTGCAGATTGTCGGCGATACCGGCAATCACGCTGGTGGTTTGCGGGCCGGCATACAGGTTGGCGGCGATAGCACTGCTGCCGCCTGCGGGTACGGCGGTCAAAGGCACGCTCACGCTGGCGCTGTACAGATTGTCGCTGCGGCGTTTGATGTCGATTTTGCATTCGCCGGCCGCGCATACGCTGGCTTGGTCTTTAGGTTGCAAAATCCATGTCGCCATAAAGTGATGCTCGATCATGCCCAGCCAGCCGCTTTGGGTGCGGCGGACGTATTCGGCTTCGTCTTTGCCGGATTTGGCATCGTCGTCCAGATCGGAGAATTCGACTTTTTGGAAGTCGCCTTCGGGGGTGTACACCACGGGGCCGACATAAGAGTGGGTGAAGTAGCCTTGGCCTTCCGGCTCGCTGCCGTCGCGCACGACATTATAGTTGGCGTTCAGGTTGACGGGGTGGCCGCTGCTGTTGGTCACGTCGAAGCGCACGTTAATCAGGTAGCTGTCTTTGGTGAAAGTATAGACTTTGTCGATTTTCAGGCCGTTGGTTTCAGGCGCGGACAGGCGCACTTCGAGCGTGTCGCCCTGCAGGGTGTACTGCTTTTGCGGCGCGGTGAAGCTGATGCCTTTCAGGATGTTGTGGCCTTGCGCGTCCAGCAGCTCGGATTGGGCAACGTAGGTATAGGCTTTGCTGTCGTTGAACAGGACAAACGGTTTTTGCTCATCGCCGTTGGCTTCGTATTTCAACAGGGTCAGCTGGCGCAAATCGCCGCTTTTCTCGTCGATAACGGCTTTAACCGTATCGGTGGTCACCGTAATCGGTGCGGCAGCCGCCAGCGGGGCTTCGGTTTGGGCGGCAGCGGCAACCTGTTGCTGCTGCGCGGCCTGCTGTTGCGCCGGGGTCGGTTTCGGGGACGGGAACAGCTGCTCCCAGCCCATCAAAATCGCCAAGGCAATGGCAAAAAATGCCATAAGTCTTTTAAAATCCATAACAACTTCCAAAAAATCGGGCAAAAAATCGGGAATGTGCCGGAGCTGTCCGCAGCGGGGCGGGCGGTTCCGGGCTATGTAAAGATGGGTAAGATACTGCTTCAGACGGCATTATATAGAAAAAGCAGGGAAAAAACAGGAAAAAAGCAGCAGGCCGTCTGAAAACGGTTCGGGAAAGTGCCGGGGCGGGTCATGCAGATGAGGAGTGACGGGCAAACGTTGCGGCTAGGGCACGGGGTCATGGCCGCTTCCGCCCCAGGGGTGGCAGCGGGCGATGCGCTTGGCTGCCAGTAGGCCGCCTTTGAGTGCGCCGTATTTTTTCAACGCTTCCACCGCATATTGGGAGCAGGTCGGCGTATAGCGGCAGCGCGGCGGGATTAAGGGGCTGACGGCGTATTGGTAAAAGCGCACCAGCAGCAGCATGAGTTTAGCGGGCAGGGAGGCCATCAGCGTTTTTCCATCAGCTGCGCGAGTTGCGCGCGTGCCTGCTCTGCGGTTTCGCGGGTAAAGGCGCGGCTTACTCGCACCACGAAGTCATGCGGGGGCAGGGTGTCTTTGTGGCGGCGGAACCAGTCGCGGATGACGCGTTTCATATAATTGCGGCGGTTGGCGCGCTTGGCGGTTTTTTTGCTGACCACCAAGCCCAGGCGCGGATGCCCCAAGCCGTTGTCGCTGGACCGGAAGACTTGCAGTAAATCGCGGCTTTTGCGGTTTTTATACGCAAAAACGGATGAATAATCATCCGTTTTTAATAAGCGGTACTGCTTGCTGAAGCCGTAATCCAATTTACACGGCCAGGCGTTTGCGGCCTTTGGCACGGCGTGCGGCCAATACGGCGCGGCCGCCGCGGGTTTTGGAGCGCACCAGGAAGCCGTGGGTGCGTTTGCGTTTTGTAACGGAAGGTTGATAAGTGCGTTTCATGTCTTTTCCTAAAAAAATCGGTAGAAGAATTAAACTGTGAATTACACTCTAATTTGCCGCTTTTGTCAATCAATATAAAAGGCTTGCGCCAAAAATCGGCCGCAGGTGTCGGATTTTCGGCATAGTGGCGCGGCGTCGGGCGGCGGACTTGCGGAGCAGGTGGGCGGTGCGGTGCTTGTGGAAAAAATCGCCGCCTACGGCTGCCCTGTGGATAAAAATCGGTTATAATCGCGGCAATCATACCGATTTTGTCTTTACGCAGGTAGATTGTGTATTTCAAGAATATGGTTGAATAAAAAATGAAACAAGGCAGAAAGCCCTTGGCCGCCCGGATGAATGATGACAAGGCGGGCGTCGCGGCTTTATGTTTTTATTTTAATTTTAAATGACTATAAAAAATGGTATAAAACCATATCGCATATACTGCAGGCCGTCTGAAAACACCGCTTCGTCCGGATGTGTGCCGGTTTTTCAGACGGCCTGTGCTGTTGTTCCGAGTATTTTCCGCCCGAGCTTGATATGACGCTAGCAGAATTCTGGCCGCTGTGCCTCCGCAAACTTCACGATTCCCTCCCCGAGCAGCAGTTCCGTCAATGGATTGCGCCGCTGACCGTGGGCGAAGAGGGCGGTGTGTGGGTGGTGTACGGCAAAAACCAGTTTGCCTGCAATATGCTCAAAAGCCGTTTTGCCGCCGAAATCGAGGCGGTGCGCGTGGAATTGGCGCCGCAGCGGCCGGTGTTTGTGTTTAAGCCGGGCGAAGGGCAGAGTTATGTGATGGCGGCAGCGGGCGGGGTCAAACCGGCTGACATGCCGTCTGAAAATCCGCAGCTTGAGGTTGAAGCGGCGGTTGCGGCGCAACCCGTACTTGATGAACCTGCCGAATTGCCGGCGCAGGCGTCCGCGCAGAAAAAAAGCGCGCAGGAGATTTTGGCCGAGCGTTTGAAAAACCTGCAGCAGGGGCCGCAAAGCGTTCAGGCTGCCGCCGCGCCGCAAGCCGCCGCTCCTGTTGCCAAAGCCAAGGCCGTTGCGCTGCAGGAGGCGGAAGAAGCGCGCTATCAGCAGAGCAATTTGTCGTCGGACTATACTTTTGACACGCTGGTGGCCGGTAAGGGCAACCGCTTGGCCGCCGCCGCCGCGCAGGCCATCGCGGAAAATCCGGGGCAGAACTACAATCCGTTTTTCCTGTACGGCAGCACGGGCTTGGGTAAAACCCACTTGGTGCAGGCCATCGGCAATGAGCTACTGAAAAATAAGCCCGATGCCAAAGTGCGCTATATGCACTCCGACGATTATGTACGCAGCCTGATGGTGGCCGCGCGTAATAATGCGTTTGATGCCTTTAAGCAGCAATACAAGCAATACGATTTGCTGATTATCGATGACATTCAGTTTATCAAAGGCAAAGACCGCACGATGGAAGAATTCTTCTATCTGTATAACCATTTCCATAATGAAAAGAAACAGTTAATCTTAACCTGCGATGTGCTGCCTGCCAAAATCGAGGATATGGACGACCGCCTTAAATCCCGCTTTTCCTGGGGTTTGACGCTGGAACTCGAGCCGCCGGAGTTGGAGATGCGTGTGGCGATTTTGCAGAAAAAAGCCGAATCCGCAGGCGTCAGCATCAGCGAAGAAGCGGCGTTTTTCATTGCCAATTTAATCCGCTCCAACGTGCGTGAGCTGGAAGGCGCGTTCAACCGCGTCAGCGCCAGCAGCCGCTTTATGAATAAGCCGATTGATATTGATTTGGCGCGCGAGTCGCTGCAGGATATTATTGCGGTGAAACACAAAGTCATCACCGCCGATATGATTATTTTTGAAACGGCCAAGCATTACCGCATCAAGCCCGCCGAAATTGTCGGCAAAAAGCGCACCCGCAACATCGCGCGCCCGCGCCAAGTAGCCATGAGCCTGACTAAAGAACTGACCAATCTGAGCCTGCCCGCCATCGGCGCGGCGTTCGGCGACCGCGACCATACTACGGTGATGCACGGCGTCAAAGCCGTGGCCAAGCTGCGTGAGGAAGATCCCGAATTGGCGCAGGATTATGAAAAACTGCTGATTTTGATTCAAAACTGACGCGGCGGGCGCGATTGCCTGCCTGCGCCGTTTTCAGACGGCCTGTGCGTGTGCTCCGGCCGTCTGAAAAATACCCGACATTCCCGATTCAACCCAATCATAAGGAATAAACCATGTTGATTTTACAAGCCGACCGCGACAGCCTGCTCAAGCCGCTGCAAGCCGTAACCGGCATTGTCGAGCGACGCCACACCCTGCCGATTCTGTCCAACGTCCTGCTCGAAAGCAGCGGCGGCCAAACCAATATTTTGGCAACCGACTTGGAAATCCAAATCAATACCGCCGGCCCGCAAGCCTCTGCCGGTGATTTCCGCATTACCACCAATGCCAAGAAGCTCCAAGATATTCTGCGCGCCCTGCCTGAGAGTGCCATCGTTTCTTTGGATTGGGCGGACAACCGCTTGACGCTCAAGGCCGGGAAATCCCGCTTCGCCCTGCAAACCCTGCCGGCCGAGGACTTTCCGCTGATGAGCGTGGGCGAGGACGTGAGCGTGGCATTCTCGCTCAAGCAGGAAAATTTTAAAAACATGCTGTCGCAAGTGCAATACAGCATGGCCGTTCAAGACATCCGCTATTACCTCAACGGCTTATTGATGCAGGTGGAGGGCAGCCAGCTCCGCCTGGTTGCGACCGACGGCCACCGCTTGGCTTATGCCGCCAGCGAAATCGAAGCCGATCTGCCTAAGGCCGAAGTGATTCTGCCGCGCAAAACCGTGTTGGAGCTGTTTAAACTGCTCAACCATCCCGGTGAGGAAATCACCGTGGAATTGTTGAACAACCAAGTGCGCTTCCGCTGCAACGATACCGTTATCGTCAGCAAAGTCATCGACGGAAAATTCCCCGATTTCAACCGCGTGATTCCGTTGGACAACGATAAAATCTTCCTGGTATCGCGCACGGCCTTGCTGGGTGCGCTGGAGCGTGCGGCGATTTTGGCCAACGAAAAATTCCGTGGCGCAAGATTGTTTTTGCAACCGGGTTTGTTGAGCGTGGTCTGCTCGAATAATGAGCAGGAAGAAGCGCGCGAAGAGCTGGAAATCGCCTACCAGGGCGGTGAGCTGGAAGTCGGTTTCAATATCGGCTATCTGATGGATGTGTTGCGTAATATCCATTCGGACGATATGCAGCTGGCTTTCGGCGATGCTAACCGCTCGACTTTGTTTACCGTGCCGAATAATCCGAACTTCAAGTATATTGTGATGCCGATGCGGATTTAAGC
>NZ_BCWL01000039.1 GCF_001592185.1 Bergeriella denitrificans NBRC 102155 | reverse complement strand
AGCTAATTCCTTTTCTGTAAAGATCAATATAAAGAACAATAGGCCGTCTGAAAATATTCAGTTGTTTTTCAGACGGCCTTTAGGGTCTGATTAGCCTTTGCGGGCTTCAGTTACAGCAGCGGCAACGTTCGCAGGAGCTTCAGCGTATTTTTTGAACTCCATTGAGTAAGTTGCACGGCCTTGAGTGGCGGAGCGCAGGTCAGTAGAGTAACCGAACATTTCTGCCAACGGTACTTCGGCGCGTACTTTTTTACCGCCGATGCCGTCGTCGTCCATACCCAGTACGATACCGCGGCGACGGTTCAGGTCACCCATCACGTCACCCATGTACTCTTCAGGTGTTTCCACCTCAACGGCCATAATCGGCTCCAGCAGAGCAGGAGAGGCTTTACGCATACCTTCTTTGAAGGCTTGAGAAGCAGCCAATTCGAACGCCAATTGAGAAGAGTCCACATCGTGGGAAGAACCGAATACCAAGCGTACGCGGACATCTACCACCGGGAAGCCGGCAACCACACCGTTCGGCAGGGTATCGCGGATACCTTTGTCCACAGACGGGATAAATTCGCGCGGAATCACGCCACCTTTAATTTCATCGATGAACTCGTAGCCTTCGCCACCGGGTTCCATCGGTTCCATTTTGATGACAACGTGACCGTATTGGCCTTTACCACCGGACTGTTTGGCGTGCTTGTATTCGGATTCCACTTCTTTGCGGATGGTTTCGCGGTAAGCCACTTGCGGCGCACCCACGTTTGCTTCCACGCCGAATTCGCGCTTCATACGGTCCACAATAATTTCCAAGTGCAGCTCGCCCATACCGGAAATAATGGTTTGACCGGATTCTTCGTCGGTACGTACGCGGAAAGACGGGTCTTCCTTAGCCAAGCGGTTCAGGGCAATACCCATTTTCTCTTGGTCAGCCTTGGTTTTTGGCTCAACGGCAACGTGGATTACCGGCTCAGGGAATTCCATGCGCTCCAGAATGATTTTAGAACCTTCTGCACACAGGGTTTCACCGGTCGCAACGTCTTTCAAACCGATGGCAGCAGCGATGTCGCCTGCACGTACTTCTTCGATTTCGGTACGGTCGGCAGCAGTCATCTGTACCAAACGGCCGATACGCTCGCGAGTGCCTTTAACAGAGTTAATCACGGTGTCGCCTGATTTCACCACACCAGAGTAAACACGGATGAAGGTCAGGTTACCAACGTATTTGTCGTTCAACATTTTGAACGCCAGAGCAGAGAACGGAGCGTCATCGCTGGCTTCACGGCTGTCCGCTTCTTCAGTATCAGGGTTAACACCTTGTACCGGCGGAATGTCGGTCGGCGCAGGCAGCAACTCAACCACGGCATCAAGCATACGCTGAACACCTTTGTTTTTAAAGGCAGAGCCACACAGCATCGGCTGGATTTCACCGGCCAGAGTACGCTGACGCAGAGCACCGATGATTTCTTCCTCGGTCAGCTCGTCGCCGCCCAAGTATTTGTCCATCAGCTCTTCAGAAGCTTCTGCTGCGGCTTCAATCATGTTTTGACGCCATTCTTCAGCAGTTGCCACCAAATCGGCAGGAATATCACCGTATTCGAAAGTCACGCCTTTATCAGCTTCATTCCAAATAATGGCTTTCATTTTCAGCAAGTCAACCACGCCTTCGAATGCATCTTCTGCACCAACCGGAATGACGATCGGTACAGGATTTGCACGCAGACGGGTACGCATTTGCTCAACCACGCGGAAGAAGTTTGCACCTTGGCGGTCCATCTTGTTTACAAACGCCAAGCGCGGAACTTGGTATTTGTTAGCCTGACGCCATACGGTTTCAGACTGAGGTTGTACACCACCTACCGCACAGTAAACCATTACCGCACCGTCCAATACACGCATAGAACGCTCTACTTCTACAGTAAAGTCAACGTGTCCCGGGGTATCGATGATGTTGAAGCGGTGTTCTTTAAACTGCTTCGCCATACCTGCCCAGTAAGAAGTTACCGCAGCAGAAGTAATGGTAATACCGCGCTCTTGCTCTTGTTCCATGTAGTCGGTAGTAGCCGCACCGTCGTGCACCTCACCCAGTTTATGGGTCAGACCGGTGTAGAACAAAATACGTTCGGTAGTAGTGGTTTTACCCGCATCGATGTGGGCAGAAATACCGATATTGCGGTACAGGCTGATTGGGGTCTTACGAGCCATTTGATTAGCCTTTCAAAATTAGAAACGGAAGTGGGAGAACGCTTTGTTCGCCTCAGCCATGCGGTGTACTTCTTCACGTTTTTTCAACGCACCGCCGCGGCCTTCAGAAGCGTCAATCAGCTCGCCTGCCAAACGCAGGTCCATTGATTTCTCACCGCGTTTGCGGGCAGCATCGCGCACCCAGCGCATTGCCAAAGCCAAGCGGCGTGAAGGACGAACCTCAACAGGAACTTGGTAGTTTGCACCACCTACACGGCGGCTTTTCACTTCCACGATAGGTTTGGCATTAGCAATGGCTTCATTGAATACTTCGATAGCGACTTTGCCGGTTTTCTTTTCGATTTGCTCCAGCGCACCGTACACAATGCGCTCGGCAACCGATTTTTTACCGTCAATCATCAATACGTTCATGAATTTAGTCAGCTCAACGCTGCCGAACTTAGGATCCGGCAATACATCGCGCTTGGGGACTTCTCTACGACGTGGCATATTAATTTCCTTTAAATCTATTCAGTCGGGACCATTCCCATGAATGCCCAAACAAGCATTCACTTACTCGGCCGTTTTTTCACACTAGGCGGCCGACGTGCCTAATGAAGTCCGAATTACTTAGGACGCTTCGCACCGTATTTAGAACGGGCTTGTTTACGGTCTTTAACACCTGCAGTATCCAAAGAACCGCGTACGGTGTGGTAACGTACACCCGGCAAGTCTTTTACACGACCGCCGCGAATCAGCACCACGCTGTGCTCTTGCAGGTTGTGGCCTTCACCGCCGATGTATGAAATCACTTCAAAACCGTTGGTCAGACGAACTTTACATACTTTACGCAATGCAGAGTTCGGTTTTTTAGGTGTGGTCGTGTATACACGGGTGCACACGCCGCGTTTTTGCGGGCAGGCTTCCAGTGCAGGCACTTTGTTTACGTACACAGGCTTTTGACGGCCTTTGCGTACCAATTGGTTAATAGTTGGCATATTTTCTCGTCCTGTTGAGTTAAATACTTGCTGACACCATGCCAGCAAGAGCGGAATTATAGTTTTCCGGCAAGGGTTTAGTCAAGGGGATAAGCGCCTAAACTTTTATTTTGCAACATTTTTACACATTTACTTGCCCACAGGCCGTCTGAAAAACGGATACATCCCGCCTTTGAATTCCCACTATTTAAGAGGATTATGAAAACACAAACTTAAGGACAAAAAGAAAAATGCCGATACCGAATGAAAATCTGCTTGAAGCAGTGCAGCAAATTATTTATGATGGATACACGGTAAGTATCGGTTCTGCCATAAGGAAAACCTGCTACCGCGGTTAAGCAAAACACCGTATCCGACGGAAACGCACTGTTACGGAAACAAAGGAGAAAACACATGAAGAAAATCCTCTTTACCGCCCTGGCCGCTTTGGCTGCTTCTTTCTCACTGGCTTCGGTCAACATCAATACCGCCAGCCAAAGCGAACTGGAAGCCCTGCCCGGCGTAGGTCCGGCCAAAGCCAAAGCGATTGTAGAATACCGCAAACAGCACGGCGCATTTAAAAGCACAGAGGAGCTGAAAAATGTGAAAGGTATCGGCGAAGGCATTTATTCAAAATTAAAGAATGAGGCCACGGTAGGTACACCTGCACGCAAACCGGCCGCACCTGCTGTGAAAAAATAATCAAACAGACTTTTGGGTCTTGGTACTTGGCAGTTTTAACATGGCTTTTTTCGTGAAAAAACCAAGCTCGCCCAAATCTTAAAATCGGCGTCAAAAGCCGTCCTCTATTATGATTAAGGGGGCGGCTTTTTGGTGACTAAAACAGGCTTCTACCTAGCGCGATATTCCCGTATCACCGGAATTTGGCATCATTAAGACAAAAAGGAGTTAACACTGCCGAAAGCATTATCTTGCAAGACGACGATACATATTCCACAAACAACCGCGCCTATTTCCCGATACAGAACCGCGAAAAAATCACCCCCAGCAAATCGTCGGCGGTAAATTCGCCGGTGATTTCGCTGCACGCCGTTTGCGCCAGCCGCAGGTGTTCGGCCAAGAGCTCGATTTGGTGGTTGCCGCACAGCGCGGCGTTTTCCAATTCGGCTTCGGCAGCGTGCAGGGCATTCAGGTGGCGGCTGCGGGCGAGAAACAGGCTTTCGCTTTCGCCCTGCCAGCCGATTTCCTGCAATAAAGCCCGCTTGAGCGCGTCCAATCCCGCGCCGGTTTTGGCGGAAAGCCGGATAACCGTATCCGCGCCGGACAAGGCCGCAAGTCCGTCTGAAATACCGGCCGCCTCGCCGGTTAAATCGGTTTTGTTGCGGATTTCGATTTTTTTCAGGCCAGCGGACAAATCCGCCAGAATGCTTCGGGTTTTTTCGTTGAGTCCTTCGCGCGGATCAATCAACACCAGCGCTACATCCGCTTCGTTGACCGCTTTGCGGCTGCGCTCGATACCGATTTGCTCGACCACGTCGTCGGTTTCGCGCAAACCCGCCGTGTCGATGATGTGGACGGGCACGCCGTCGAGGGTAATCTGTTCGCGCACGGTGTCGCGGGTGGTGCCCGCAATATCGGTGACGATGGCGATGTCATCGCCCGCCAGCGCATTGAGCAGGCTGGATTTGCCCACATTCGGCGCGCCCACCAGCACCACGTTCATGCCTTCGCGCAAAATCGCGCCCTGCTCGGCACTCGCCAACACGGTTTTCAGACGGCCTTGCAGGGCCTGCAGCTTGCCGCGCGCATCGGCGGCCTCGAGAAAATCAATGTCTTCCTCGGGAAAGTCGAGCGTGGCTTCCACCAGCATCCGCAAGGTAATCAAATCGTCAACCAGCCCGTGGATATGCTGCGAAAACGCGCCTTTGAGCGAACGCAAGGCCATGCGCGCCGCTGATTTGCTCGATGCGTCGATTAAGTCCGCCACGCTTTCGGCCTGCGCCAAATCCAGCTTGTTGTTGAGAAAGGCGCGTTTGGTAAACTCGCCGGGCTCGGCCGGTTTCGCGCCCAATTCCATGCAGCGCTGCAGCAGCATCTCCATCACCACCGGCCCGCCGTGGCCCTGCAATTCAATCACGTCTTCGCCGGTAAAGCTGGCGGGCGCGGCGAAATACAGCAGCAGGCCGTTGTCGATGGGCTGCCCTGCGCCGTCGAGAAAATCGGTATAAAGCGCCACGCGCGGCTTGGGCGTTTTACCGCCGCTGATTTGCGCGGCCAAGGGCAGCAGGTTTTTGCCCGACAGGCGGATCACGCCGACGCCGCCGCGTCCGGGCGCGGTGGCAATGGCAGCAATAGTGGGATTGGGTGCGGTCATTTTAAACTTGTGTATCGGAAATCGGGAATACGGTGATTATAGCAAAGGCCGTCTGAAAATCAGGGCATTTTCAGACGGCCTTGTTTGATCTTTTACGCATGAATATAATGCGCGTGGGGCTGATAGCAAAAAGCCCCATTGGCGTGGGGCTTTTTGTTTGAAACCAGCCCTAGAAAGGATGGTTTCATCATGAAACAGACCACGTCGAAAGGCTGCTTCAGACTGAAACTCAGTACAGTCATTAAGGCTATCTTAATGCTTGTGCTGCTGTTTAGTCAAGAGTAGTCATTGAAAAATAAAATGTTTACATTTTTCCGCCTGCCTTCAAAAGCAGGCGGTTTTTCTTGAGGTTTCAGACGGCCTGCGGCGCTACGGCTTTCACATAATTCAGGGCGATAAACTGCTTCTCCGAATCCAGCCCGGTGATGTTGAGCAATACCTGCGATTTGGGCAGCGCGTCAAACGGAATGCCGTTGGCGCGGGCAACCAGAGGCAGGCCGTCGATACGCACCAAATCTTCTTTCAAAATGGTGGCGGTGACGTCTTTCGCGCCCTGCTGCTCCAGATACACCAAGCTCCAATAGGCTTCCATTTCGCGCTGAAAATCGGCGTAGGCGCTGTAGGCGGTGTCGAAATCGCGCAGCGCGGCGAAAAGCCCGGCATCGTTTTTTTGAAACAGCGGCGCGGCGGCATCGTCTATCAGGCTGATGAGCTGCTTTTGGTTGATGTAGTCGGCGGCGCGGCGCAGCGGCGAGGTAAACCAGCCGTAATGTTGCACACCCATGCCGATGTGCGGCTCGGATTGGGTGCTCATGCGTACTTTGCCGGAGGGCTGCACGCGGAAAAGCCCCGGCAGGCCGTTTTCATCCAGCATTTGCGCCCAAGTGGAATTGGCGAGAATCATCATCTCGCTCACCAGCGTATCGATGGGCGATCCGCGCTCGCGGCGGGAAACCGACACCTTGCCGTCTTCGTCCAACTCAATGCCGTAATCGTATTGCGGCGCGCGGTTTTCCTCATATTTGCCGCGCGCTTTCTGCAGAGCAACGGCAAATTGGTAAAACCAAATCAAATCATGATGATGGGCAAACAGGCTTTGTCCGTCCGAATCTAAACCGGCTTCGGCGTTGAAATGCGGCTCGATGGCTTGGATACGCAGGTTTTCGACAATATTGACCGCCTCGATTCTGCACACCGGCTCACCAACCTTGAATTCGGCATCGACATCAAAATAAATGCTCACGGCCGGGCGGTATGCCCCCGCGTCCAAGCTGAACGCGGCAATCCAGTTTTCCGGCAGCATGGTGATTTTGCCGCCGGGGAAATACACCGTGCTCTGGCGCGCATAGATGGTCTGCTCGATTTCGCTACCCGCCGCCACGCCCAGCGACGGCGCGGCAATGTGGATACCGACGCGCTTCATGCCGCCGCCCAAATCGGTCAGGCTCAAGGCATCATCGACTTCGGTGGTGGATTCGTCGTCAATCGAAAAAGCCGCCACATCCGCTTTCGGCCATTCCGGCAAGGCGGGTACGTCCATATCCGCAAAGCCCGTGCCCTTCGGAAAATGCTTCATCTCAAAGCCGTCGAGCAGATATTGCGGCAGTGCGGTAATCCCGCCGTTGCGCTTGGCTAAACCATAGGCCGAGAGCTTCAACGCGTCGGCGGCTTTGGCAAACGCTTTGTATGTCAGCGACTGCTTGTCGGGCGCGTGTAAAATCGTTTTCAAATCCGCCGCAATTTCAGACGGCATTTCGCCCTGCTGCAAGGCTTCCGCCCACGCTTCAATCTGCGCGTCCTGCTGCTTTTTGCGCTCGATGGCCGCCAATGCCTGCTTGAGCGTTTCTTCCGGCGCGGCTTTGAACACGCCTTTGGCTTTTTTATAGAAATACATCGGTGCGGCATAAAGCGCGATTAAAGTGGCCGCCAGCTCGGTTTTAGAAGGCGCGTGGCCGAAATATTCCTCCGCAATCGCTTCGGCGGTAAACTCCTCCGCGCCGCACACTTCCCACAGCAAATCGGTATCGATTTCCCCCGCTTCCGCCTGCGCCTTGTCCAAAAACGCCGCCATATCGCCATCGAATTCGGCAAACACATGATTGGCTTTGACTTTGGTGCGCTTGCCATGTTGGGTATCGACCTGGTAAGTCGCATCGTTTTTCTGCACGATGGCGGCCACTTTGAACTGGCCGGATTCTTCGTAAAAAATATTCATTTAAGGCTTTGCATCCGGATTTTTTAAGGGTAGGATTTTAACAGATTTATAGCAGAAAGGCCGTCTGAAAACCCGCGCACCCCGCATTTTTCAGACGGCCTGCCCGCCTTATAACCATTGGTTTCTCCCGCCGCATTTCAGCGTATTAAAGGTTATTTCAGCTTGACGCGTTATTTTGTTACATTAACGGCTGATGATTTTTTAACGGAGCCAATATGAGCCAAACCGACAGCCGCGACTTTTATCCGCACGAAATCCTGCAAGACGTCATTACCAAAAGCCAGGCCAAATCCAATACCAACCTCAAAACGCTGGCAATTCTCAGCTTTTTGGGCGGCGGCTATGTCGGCTTCGGCTATCTGGCCTATCTGCGCGTCGTCAGCGGCATCCCCGGCGACTGGGGCGGCCTCGCTGCCCTGCTCGGCGCCGCCGTGTTCCCGATTTGCTTGATTTGTATCCTGATCGGCGGCGGCGAATTGGCCACCGGCAACATGATGATGATGGCACTGGGCAAACTGAGCCGCTGCGTATCGTTTAAAAAACTGGCGCGCAACTGGGCCATCGTCAGCATCGGCAACCTCGCCGGCGCCGTGTGTATGGCCTTCTTCCTCGGCCACTACGTCGGCCTGGCCGAAGGCGCCGCCGCTGCCAAAACCATCGCCATCGCCGAAGCCAAAATCAATATGGACTTCGGCCGCGCCTTTATCTCCGCCATCGCCTGCAACTGGATGGTGTGTATGGGCATCTGGTTCTACTTCGGCGCCAAGCAAACCTCCGGCCGCATTTTGGCCATGTGGTTTCCGGTGATGATTTTCGTGTTGATTGGTTTGCAGCACTTCGTCGCCAATATGTTTATCATCCCGGCCGGCATTTGGGCGGGTGCGAATGTGACTTGGGGGCAGTTTTTCTTCAACATGATTCCGGTGTTTTTGGGCAACGTCACCGGCGGCGCGATGTTTGTCGGCGCGTCTTACCTGTATGCCTACAAGCATTTGCTGAAAGACGATTTCTCGATTTGATGATTTCGCACCACAGGCCGTCTGAAAATACTGCAAACGCAGTTTTCAGACGGCCTTTTGCCTTGGCAAAAAAAGCGTGAGCATCCACAGTCGTCATGAGCTTCGCCAGTCCGCTTTGCTTCCCGCGCGCAGGCGGGAATCCAGAAGCCGAGCGTTTCAGAAGCCTGTCCAAAATTGCAGCCGTAGGACGGGCTTCCTTGCCCGTCGCTCATTCGTAGAATGAGATATCTTTCTATATTGGGTAATTCTTTGTCTTACGGCAAAGCGACGGGCAAGGATGCCCGTCCTACGGCTATTTGTACTGTCTTATGAATTTTCACAGACAGAAAATCGCCAGATTTTCGTCATTAGCTTCGCAAGTCCGCTACACTACCCCCTCGCAGGCGGGAATCTACCTATAAAGTGCGGTAGCTTAACTTAAAACAATATGTATCTATATCCGAAGCAGATTCCCGCCTTACCGACACCAACCCCGCCTTGTTGTGAAATAACTACATAAAATAACGGCAGCAACCTACGTCGTTTCACTTAAGCCGCAAGGGCAATCCCTCTAGTTTCCTTGCTCTAAAGCACTCCCCCTCCGATTTGACGCATACGGCGCATCGGCTCAAGTTGTAAACAAATTTCTGCCACTGCAAATTTTTCCACAATAACTGCAAACAAAATGATTATTTTTGAACAATATGGTAAAATATAAGTCGAAGGCCTATTAAGGCCTATTTTTATGTATATTTATCTAGCCGCAGGGTTCACGATAATTCAGGATTGAATAAAGAAATTGTCGGCACTCACATATACGGCCACTCAGACAAGTAATACATATGGGCTTTCTTTTCTTTAAATCTTGTGTGTTTATTTAGGAGAGAATAATGACACGCCCAACTTTTAAATTATCCTTACTCGCCGGTGCGGTACTGTTGGCTTCTGCGCCAGCGATGGCAGCAGACACTGATTGGACTACTTTTTTTGACGCTCCCATTCCAGCAACCATCACTAATTTGCAAACCCCAGGCAATACTAACATTACAACAAGAACCATCCAAAGCATGAACGTTGGTGTTGATGCAACATCGCGAAGAGGTGGTATCGCTATCGGCACAGCAACAAATGCTAGCGACCTTGGTGTTGCAGTTGGCGGATCGGCAAATACTGACAATGGCGGCGCGGCAATTGGCGTGGCAGCCAGATCAGGCAAAGCTGCGGTAGCAATCGGACGTCAGGCGGCGGCATTAAACGACCGCGCGGTAGCAATCGGCGGTACTGCGGTTGCAAATGAAAAGGGTGCTGTGGCGTTGGGTAGCCAAGCAACGGCAACTGCTGCAGGCGCAGTAGCAATTGGCGGCAGCAATGCTGATGCATTAACCGATTATGACGCCGCTACAGCAACCACCGCCAGCGCGACCAATGCCATCGCCATCGGTCAAAACGCCAAAGCCACCACCGCAAATTCTGTGGCATTGGGTAACGGCACAACCACCGCAGCCGCCAGCAAAACACTAAACAGCACTGTTGGCGACATCACCTTTGGCGACTTCGCTGGTCAAAGCGTAACTGGCACTGTCAGCGTCGGCTCAAGCGATGCACAGCGCACCATTTCAAACTTGGCTGCAGGCGCATTGTCTACCACCAGCACAGACGCGGTGAACGGCAGCCAACTGCACGCGACCAACACTGTGGTAGCCAATGTGGCAAAAAGCGTTAAAGGCCTGATTGGCGGTAAGGCAACAGTAGATCCCAAAGGCAATATTACGACAACCGACATCGGCGGCACAGGTGCAACAACCGTAGACGGTGCGATTGCCAACTTAAAAGGTAAGATTGACAACTTCAAGAGCGCAACGGTGAGCGCGGGTGATGGCATTCAAGTAACGCCTACCCCCGTAAACGGCACAACTGACTATAAAGTGGCACTGTCTGCTGACGCCAAAGACAAGCTGGATCAAGTGGGCGATTTGGCCAAAGACGTGGCGGCAAACAAAACTGCCATCACCAATCTGAACACCACAACCACCAACCTGACCACTCGCGTCGCGGCGAATGAAAAAGGTGTGGCTGGCAATAAAGCAGCGATTGAGAAAAACGCAGCTGACATTACTGATTTGTCAGGTAAAGTAGCGACCAACACTACTAACATCGCGAACAACAAAGCCGCTACCGAGAAAAACGCAGCTGACATCACTGATTTGTCAGGTAAAGTAGCGGCTAATACCACCAATATCGCGAACAACGCTTCCAAAATCAATACGTTGGAAAACAACTTCAACGACTTGACCGCCGAAGTGGGCAAAAACGCAACTGCGATTGCAACGAATGCAGTGGATATTGCCGACAACAAAGCTGCGATTGCGGCAAACAAAGCGGCCAATGATGCGAAAAACGCCGAGCAAGACCAAGCCATCCGCGCGGCTAAAACCGAAGTGCAAGCCGGTAGTGCCGATGTCGAGGTGATTCCGAGCACCGGCGCTTACGGCCAAAGCATCTACACCGTCGATATGTCTGCGGTCAACAAAGCCCGCCTGCAAAACGTCGACCGCTTGGATTCGCGTATGCGCGCTGCGGAAGGCCGCTTGGATAAAATGGATAAACGCATCAGTGATTTGGACGACAAATTCGGTGCGATGGGCGCCAGCACCATGGCAACCGCCGGCTTGATGCAAAGCTACCGCCCGGGTCAATCCAATGCTTCCATCGCTGTGGGTCAAAACAGCAAACACCGCGCCATCGCTGCCGGTGTGAGCACCATCTCCGACGGTGGTAAATGGGGCGTGAAAGCTGCTGTGGCCGTAAACACTGAAAAAGACGTTTCCAGCAGCCTGGGCGTGAGCTGGTTCTGGTAAGCCGCCGACTGAAACGACTTTTTGATATGGTCGGGTCGGCATGGATGCCATACCGATCCGACAGCTTTGGATTTTGGATAAAATATCATGAAAATTTTGACATTTTTAGGTACGGGCGCGGCTGCCCTGGCGCTGACTGCCTGCTCTTCGCTCTCTCCGGTAACGGCCGAAGGTATGACGGATGCACCGGTTTTCCCGGCTACCGACAAAGCAACCGTCGGTAAACGCGCCGAGCATCTGGGCACTTTCCCCGACCCTTCCGCATTGGCGCAAATCCGCGCCGGCATGTCGCGCGAACAGGTTTATACGCTGCTGGGCGAGCCGCATTACAACGAGGGCGTGCGCGTACGCGAGTGGGATTATCTGTTGAACTTCAACACCCCACGCGGCGTACAAACCTGCCAATATAAAATCACCTTCGACCAATCGCGCTTGGCACAAGGCTTCTACTGGAATCCGGTCACGCCGAACACTCATTGCGCCGCTTTAGCCAAGCCGGGTACACCGGCTCAAGCGCCGCGCAATTCGTTCACATTTACCGACACGTTTACGCTGAACAGCTACCAACTGGGCGACATGACCGCGAACGGCAGACAGCAGCTGCAACAAGCGGCATCCGCCATCAAATCGCTCAACGCGAAAACCGTGATGGTCGTCGGCCACACCGACCGCTTGGGCTCTGATGCATACAATTTGGACCTGTCCAAAAAACGCGCTGAAACCGTAGCGGATTACTTCATCGCCCAAGGCGTACCGGCGCATGCCGTACACAGCACCGGCGAAGGCAAAAGCCAGCCTGTTGTGCAATGCGATGCCAACGCACCGCTCGCCCAACAAGTAGAATGCCTGAAACCCAACCGCCGCGTGGTGGTAAAAGTTTACGGCGAATAATGCTTTAATGATGAAACACCCGGCTGATCCAGCCGGGTGTTTTTATATCGCCGGTAAACCTCATCTCTGAATGAATGGGCATTTATAGTCGGA
>NZ_BCWL01000038.1 GCF_001592185.1 Bergeriella denitrificans NBRC 102155 | reverse complement strand
TGAAGCAACAAGTCCGCCGACCCGTACGATTTGTACTGCCTGCGGCTTCGCTGCCTTGTCCCATTCTGTGTTATTCGACTATATAATTTCCCTATACAGCACCTTCCCCGCCCGACAAAAAGCCGTCTGAAAAACACGGCAGATATTTCTTATCTGCTCCGTTTTTCAGACGGCTTTTGCATCAGGCTGCCGCTTATCCCGGCAATATACCCGAATTAGAAAGCGACATAAGTGGCCGGATTAACAGGCTTGCCGTTTTGGCGCACTTCAAAATGCAGCTGGGTGCGGCTGGCATCGCTGCTGCCCATTTTGGCAATGGTCTGGCCGCGTTTGACGGTTTGACCCTCGTTCACCAGCAGGCTTTGGTTATGGCCGTAGGCACTCAGGAAGGTGGAGTTGTGCTGGATAATAATCAGATTGCCGTAGCCGCGCAGGCCTGAGCCGGCATAAACAACTTTACCGTCGGCCGCTGCCACAACAGGCTGGCCTGCGGTACCGGCGATGTCCACGCCTTTGCTGCTGCCGCCGAATTGGGTAATCACGTTACCCGTAGTCGGGCGCTGCCAAGTGATGCCGCTGACCGTGCGGGTTGCGCCGGTTGCCACGGTCGGTGTGGTCGCGGCAGTAGCCGGTGCTGCGGCGGCAGGTGCGGATGCCGTACCGGCCGGCGCAACATAGCCGGCAGGTTTCACGCGCAGAACTTGGCCGATGCTCAGGGTATTGTCGGGCAGGCTGTTCCAAGCGCGCAAATCGTCTTGGGAAATGTTGTAGCGTTTGGATACGTTATACACCGTATCGCCGCGCACCACGGTATGCGTCGCCGCGTTGATGTCTACCGGCGCGTAGGAAGGAATAAACGTGCCGCCGACGCTGCCTGTATTGTAAGAGCCCGCAGTGGCCGCAGGCGGGGTATAAGGCACTTCTGCCGCAGAAGGCTGATAAGGGGTTTCACCGTAAGGATTGGCGGCCGCAGTGCTGCTGCCTGTGCCTGAGGCATTACCCGCAATCACGGGAGCGGGCTGCTGGCTCGCGCACGCACCCAACAACAGGGCCAAAGCGGCGGGAGCGGCAAAAGAGGCGGTTTTTTTCAACATATCGGAGCCTTTTATATGGGTTTTATTATCTGTCGGGGCATATCATAATCAAAATATGCCCTGTTCTCAAGTGTTGCGGGCTTTTTTTGTTGGGTAAATCCGCCGCCCGCCTATGCTGCGGCAGCAATATTTCTTTTGCATTCATTCACATCAATGCACACATCAGCGCATCGCACCTGCCCGCAGCAGACTTGGCCGTCTGAAAAAACGGCGGATATTCCGGCCGTTTTGATTTAGATTGAGACAAGGCAGTAAACCGCAGACAATACAGATAACACGAGACGGCGGACTTGCTGCATCAGCAGCTTAGCCAAACCCCCTCTTTGAGCCAGATGCAGTCAACGCTGTAGATTTTTGCTTTGAATTCACTATAAAATACGTGCTTTGTCATTCATCCGGTATCCCCATGCCCCGCCATCCCTACCGTCGCCTGCGTGCGCCGCAATCCCATCTGCCGGAAGTCGGTATTTCCGAAGAAGGCAATATCCGCTCGCTGCATTTGGGCAGCCCGACCATTCAAAGCTCGATGAATCTCGACCACCCTGCCGAGCTGGTGCTTTCCTACAGCCGCGCGATGATGGGCTGGCTGCTGTTTGCCGAACACAAGCCGCAGCACATCACCCAAATCGGCTTGGGCGGCGGCTCGTTTGCCCGCTGGATTGACGCTTACCTGCCCGACACCCGCCAAACCGCGGTGGACATCAATCCGCAGGTGATTGCGGTGGCGCGCAGCCTGTTCGAGCTGCCTTTTGAGGGGGAACGCTTTGAGATTGTTGAGGCCGACGGCGCGGAATACATCAAAGTGTTCCGCCACAATACCGATGTTATTTTGGTGGACGGCTTCGACGGCGAGCAGATTATCGATGATTTGGTATCGGAAACCTTTTTTGAAAACTGCCGCGCAGCCTTGTCGGACGACGGCATATTCGTCACCAACTGGTGGAGCGGCGACAAACGCTACCGGCTCTTTGTCGAGCGGCTGCTGCATATTTTTGAAGGGCGCGTGCTGGAGCTGCCGGCGGAAAGCCACGGCAATGTGGCGGTAATGGCGTTTCAAAGCAGCCCGAAAGAGCAAAATTTGGATCATCTGAAAAAACGCGCCGATAAGTTAAGCGATGTGTATGATTTGAACTTCAAGCGCATGCTGGCGGATTTGAAAGCCAACAATCCCAATAACGGCAAGCATTTTTATCTGTAATAAAAAAAGCCGTCTGAAAAATCATTTTTCAGACGGCTTTTTGCCAACCCGATAGCCCTTACGCTTTCAGCGCGGCGGCGACTTTCGCCACAATCTCGCCCTGCGGCACGCTGTGCGCTTCGTTGTCGCGGCGGTAGGCGTATTCCACATTGCCTTCTTTCAGGGCGCGGTCGCCGATGACGATGCGGTGCGGAATGCCGAGCAGCTCGGAATCGTTGAGCAACACGCCGGCGCGCTCGTCGCGGTCGTCGAGCAATACGTCCACGCCCTGCGCCAGCAGCGCGGCATAGATTTCGTCGGCAGCGGCTTTGACGCTTTCGGATTTTTTGTAGTTCATCGGCACAATCACGGCTTCAAACGGCGCCATAGCTTCCGTCCAGATAATACCTTTTTCGTCGTTGTTCTGCTCGATGGCGGCGGCCACCACGCGGGTGATGCCGATGCCGTAGCAGCCCATTTCCATGATTTGCGACTTGCCGTTGTTGTCGAGGAAGGATGCGTTCAGGGCTTTGGCGTATTTATCGCGCAGCTGGAACACATGGCCGACTTCGATGCCGCGTGCCAATTTCAGACGGCCTTTGCCGTCGGGGCTGGCATCGCCTTCCACCACGTTACGCAAATCGACAAACTCCGGCTCGGCGGCATCGCGGCCGAAATTGAAACCGGTATAGTGGTAGTCGTCTTCGTTGGCGCCAATCACCCAATCCGCGCCTTTTTCCGTTGCGAAATCGGCATAGACTTTGCCGGTGAAGCCGACCGGGCCGAGCGAGCCGCCGTTGGCGCCGAACTGCGCGGCCACGGCTTCGGGCGCGGCCATCGCCAGCGGCGATTTCACGCCCGCCAGTTTTTCGGCTTTGATGTCGTTGAACTCATGGTCGCCGCGCAGCAGCAGCAGCACCAGTTCGCCCGCTTCTTCGCCTTCGACCACGATGGATTTCAGCGTTTGCTCAACCGGAATATTCAAAAATTCCACCAGCGCGGCGATGGTTTTCACGCCCGGGGTGTGGACTTTTTCCAAAGCCTTGCCCGCAGCGGCACGCTCGCCCGCCAGCGGCAGGGTCGGCGCCAGCTCGACGTTGGCGGCGAAATCGGAAGCATCGCTGTAGGCAATCACGTCTTCGCCGCTTTCGGCCAGCACTTGGAACTCGTGCGAGCCGGTGCCGCCGATGCTGCCGGTATCCGCCGCCACCGGGCGGAAATTCAAGCCCAAACGCTCGAACACGCGGCAGTAGGCGTCATACATTTCCTGATAAGTCGTTTGCAGCGATGCGAAATCGGCGTGGAAGGAATAGGCGTCTTTCATCACAAATTCGCGCGCGCGCATCACGCCGAAGCGCGGGCGGACTTCATCGCGGAATTTGGTTTGGATATGGTAGAAATTTTTCGGCAGCTGCTTGTAGCTGTTGATTTCTTTGCGCACGATGTCGGTAATCACTTCTTCACAGGTCGGCCCCATGCAGAAATCGCGGTCGTGGCGGTCTTTGATACGCAGCAGCTCTTTGCCGTAAAACTCCCAGCGGCCGCTCTCCTGCCACAATTCGGCCGGCTGCACCACCGGCATCAGCAGCTCCACGCTGCCGGCGCGGTTCATTTCCTCGCGCACGATGTTTTCCACTTTACGCAGCACGCGCAAACCCATCGGCATCCAAGTATAGAGGCCGGAAGCATTGGCCTTGACCAGGCCCGCACGCAGCATCAGCTTGTGGCTGGCCAGCGCGGCTTCGGCCGGGGCTTCTTTCAGGGTGGAAATAAAAAACTGGCTGGCTTTCATAATCTCTTCTACTCGATCGAAAATAATCATCTATTGTAACGCAAAGCCGCTTTGTTTTGATATATAGTCGAAGAAATGAATTTCTGCTACGGCGTTGGCTCGCCCGGTATCAGAATTTCATTTCTCCGACTATAGCCGGACGGCACGCAATGCAGTAAAACCGCTAGCGCCCGGCCTTGTTCCGCGCAAAACGGCCGCGGCCGTTCAAGGGCTTTAGGCCATAATTTTCCTCTGTCAATGCACTTCGGCGGAGAAATTATCCACTACTTTGTTTTATTTGAAAATTTTGTTAACGCGTTGATGAATTTTTACAACAAATATAACTAATTGATTTTATTGATATAAATTTGCCTATTTTTTAATCAATCTAAGCGTTTGGTTGTCAGCAAAACGTTTTTTCACTTTATACCAAGATTACCCACAGAGTTATCCACAGAGTTTGTGTATAGTTTCGCACAGCCCCGCGCCGCCTGCTTCAGACGCTCTTCCGACATCGGAAAATTTGCGTTAGCATCGCCTTTTCCCTTTCCGAAAAGACCGAATATGTCTGCCCTGACCCTGATTTCCGAAACCAAAATGTTCAACGGCCGCCAAGCCCGCTACCGCCATTTTTCGCGCAGCACCCAATGCGACATGACGTTTGCCGTCTATCTGCCGCCGCAGGCGCTGCAGGGTTACCGCGTGCCGGTATTGTATTGGCTCTCCGGCCTGACCTGCACCGATGAAAACTTCAGCCAAAAAGCCGGCGCGCAGCGTTTTGCCGCGCAATGGGGCATCGCACTGGTGATGCCCGACACTTCCCCGCGCAGCGACGACGTTGCCGATGCCGAGGGCTACGATTTGGGTCAGGGCGCGGGCTTTTATGTCAATGCTACCGAAACGCCGTGGGCGGCGCATTACCGTATGTACGACTATATCGTTGAAGAATTGCCCGCGCTGATTGAAGCCGAATTTCCCGTTACCGGCCAACGCAGCATCTTCGGCCACAGCATGGGCGGCCACGGCGCGCTGCAAATCGCCCTGAAAAAACCCGAGCGCTACGCCGCCGTTTCCGCGTTTGCGCCGATTGTGAACCCGAGCGCGACCCCTTGGGGACAAAAAGCCTTTGCCGCCTATCTGGGCAGCGACCGCAGCGCGTGGGCGCGATACGACAGCACCGAATTGGTACAAACCGCCACGCGCACGCTGCCGATACTCATCGACCAGGGCGATGCCGATTCCTTTTATCCCGCCGAGCTGCAGCCCGAAACCTTTGTGCGCGCCGCCCGCGCCCGGGGCTTCAACGTGCAGTTCAATATGCGCCCAGGCTACGACCACAGCTATTTCTTTATCGCCAGCTTTATCGAAACGCATATCGAGTTTCACGCGCAGGCCTTGGGGCTGTAAGGCCGTCTGAAAAAAGGCGTTTTACAATAAAAAATACCGGCCACATTCGGGTCGGTATTTTTTATTGCGTATGACACATCTGCACATGATTTTCAGACGGCCTGATGCCGCGAATGATGCGCGTGCACGGTATCCTGCAGCCTTTGGTTGGCCACATGGGTATAAATCTGCGTTGTGCTCAAATCCGCGTGTCCCAGCATGGCCTGCACCGAGCGCAAATCGGCGCTGCCGTTAACCAGATGCGTGGCGAAGGCATGGCGCAAACCGTGCGGGCTTAAATCTTCGATGCCGGCCGCCGCCGCGTATTCTTTCACAATCATCCAGGCCAGCTGGCGGGTCATGCCGCTGCGTTTCTGGCTGACGAAAAACGCGGGACACAGCCGCCCTTTCAGCAGCTGCGGGCGGGCTTCGTGCCAATAACGCATCATCCAATCCGCCGCTTCGCTGTTCATCGGCACTTCCCGCTGCTTGCCGCCTTTGCCGATTAACACGATGCGGCCGCGCTCGAAATCGATGTTTTCCTTGGTGAGCGATACGGCTTCCGAAACGCGCAGGCCGGTGGCATACATCAGCTCCAAAAACGCTTTGTCGCGCAAACCGTGTACCGTCGCGGTATCCGGCCCGGCCAACACCGCATCGACCTGCGCTTCGGTAATCAGCTTGGGCAGTTTCTGCGCCAGCTTGGGCGCGCGCAAATCTTTAACCGGATTGTCGGTGCGGCAGCCGCTTTCCTCCAGCCAGCCGTAGAGCCGCCGGCAGGCCGACAAGGCCCGCGCCTGCGAGCTGTTTTTCTCTTCGGGCGCATACACGGCGGCGGCCAGCGCCAACGCATCGGCATCCAGCCAGCCGCTGCCGGCCGCGTGCAGCCGCGCTTCGATTTTGGCCAAATCGCGGCGGTAGGCCTGCTGGGTGTTGTCGCTCAGGCGGCGCATCAGCCACAGGTGTTCGAGAAAGTCGTCAATCAGGGTATCCATACGGCAGGCCGTCTGAAAATCGGATTTTCAGACGGCTTTCTCCTTAGCGGCTCAAGGTATCCAATACTTCCTGCGCGTGGCCGGCCACTTTGACTTTGCGCCATTCGTGGCTGATTTCGCCTTGTTCGTTCAAGACAAACGTGCTGCGCTCGATGCCCAGCGATTCTTTGCCGTACAGCTTTTTCAGTTTAATCACATCAAACAGCTTGCACACAGTTTCTTCTTTGTCGCTCAGCAACTCAAAGCGGAAGCCCTGCTTGGCGCAGAAATTCTGGTGCGCTTTCACGCCGTCGCGGGAGATGCCGACCACGGTGTAGCCGAGTGCGGCAAACTGCTCTAAGCGCGCATTGAAATCCAAGCCTTCGGTGGTGCAGCCGGGCGTGCTGTCTTTCGGATAAAAATACACTACCAGCGGCAGATGCTCGGCGGCGTGAAAATCCTTGCCGCTGCTGGACGGGAGGGTAAAATCGTAAGTTGCCATGAAAATATCCTTAATCGTTTGGGCAAAAGCCGTCTGAATTTAAAGCCGTCTGAAATATTCAGACGGCTTCGCTGATGTTTACGGGTCAGAATTTCACGCCTTTGTGCAGCGCCACGATGCCCGCGCTCATATTGTGGTAATCCACGCTGTCGAAGCCGGCATCCAGCATCATCTGTTTCAGCGTTTCCTGATCGGGGTGCATGCGGATGGACTCGGCCAGATATTGGTAGCTGTCGGCGTCTTTGGCAATCAGCTTGCCCATCACCGGCAGCAGCTTGAAAGAATACAGGTCATATACGCCTTCCAAAGGTTTATAGACTTTGGAAAACTCCAAGACCAAAAGCGTACCGCCCGGCTTGAGCACGCGGTGCATCTCTTTGAGCGCGGCGTCTTTATGGGTCATATTACGCAGGCCGAAGGCAACCGATACCAGGTTGAAATAGTTATCGGGAAACGGCAGCTTTTCCGCATCGGCCAGCGATACGGGCAAAATCAGCCCTTCGTTCATCAGGCGGTCGCGGCCGACGGTGAGCATGGAAGAGTTGATGTCGGTCAGCCACACTTCGCCCTCTTTACCCACGCGTTTGGCCCAGCCGCGCGACAAATCGCCCGTACCGCCCGCGATGTCCAGCACTTTGTCGCCTTTTTTCAAACGGGCGGTGTTGATGGTGAAATGTTTCCAAACGCGGTGTAGGCCGCCCGACATCACATCGTTCATAATGTCGTAGTTTTTGGCTACCGAATGGAACACTTCCGCTACTTTGCCGGCTTTTTCGCTCTCGTCAACGGTGCTGAAACCGAAATGGGTTTTGTGGTCGCTCATGGTGTGTACTTTCAAATAAGGGCTGTAAAGACGGCCGCGCTGCGGCGGCAGGCGTCAAAGCTGTGGCAGGCGGCACGCGGCGGCCGCCCGCAAAAAATCAATCATAGTCGAATAACACAGAATGAGACAAGGCAGCAAGCCGCAGGCCGTACATATAGTACGACAAGGCGCAGCAACGCCGTATCATTCTTATTTTAAATGACTATATTACGGATTTATCCGTTATCTATATAGATGCAGAAACGCAATCCGCCTCAATGCCGGCCGCAACCGCCGCTGCCGCAGCTGTGTCCGGCGCGGGCAGTTGCCTCTTCCGAAGCCTCGCGCGATGCGCCCGCTGCTTCGAGGCGGCGCAGATAATCCGCCCACATCTCGTCATAAGCATAGGCCAGGCGGTGCAGATACGGCCAATCGTAAAGGCCGCTGTTGTGGCCGTCTGAAAACGTAATCTTCAAAGCATATTGGCCGACCGGCTCCAAACCGCTTATCGTTACCCCGGCCTTGCCCGTCTGCAACACTTCCTGCCCCGGCGCATGGCCGCGCACTTCCGCGCTGGGCGAATACACGCGCAAAAATTCGGCCGGCAGGGATTTTGCCTCGCCGCCATAGACCAGCGTCAACACCGCGCGCCCTTGCTGCAGGCGGATTTCTTCGGGAATAGCAGATTGCGTCATATTATTTCTCAAGATGTTTGCGCAGCACCGCCACGCGCAGGGAAAACGCGCCGCCCGCCACCGCCAACACGGCCACCGCATAAAGCGACAGGCGGATTAAAGCCAGCTGCTGCGCCGCCGTCAGACCGAGCGGCACGATGCTCGCCAGCACATAAACCAGAAAAGCCAGCAGCATCAGGCCGATGCAGGTAAACGCATAGCGGGTGGCGGCTTGGATTTTCTGATGCGGGTTCATACAAAATCGACGGCATAAAACAAAGCGGTATTCTAACAGCTTTATGCGCGAATTTCGATACTGCCGCTTCATACCGCTGCCGAAGCATCACGCGACGATATTCCCAACGCCGCAAGCAAACCTGCTATAATCGCGCCGCAAAATAAAAACTATTATGATTTGCCTTTTAATCCAACCCCACATAAGGCCGTCTGAAAAGTGTTTCAAATTCAAAACGCCACTTATACCGTGCCCGGGCGCACCCTGCTGAACGACGTCTCCGTATCCTTCGACACCAATAAAGTGTACGGATTAATCGGCCACAACGGCTCGGGCAAATCCACCCTGCTCAAGCTGCTCACCCGCCAATACCTGCCGGCGGGCGGGCAGATTTTGCTCGACGGCCGCAATATCCGCAGCTATTCCACCCGCGAATACGCCAAACACGTTGCCTACCTGCCGCAGCAGCTGCCCGCCGCCACCGCCCTGACCGCCCGCGAGCTGGTCGCCATGGGGCGCTATGCCTGGAGCGGCCTACTCGGGCGCAACAGCAGCCGCGACCAGGAAGCCGTTGCCGAAGCCTTCCGCCTCACCCATACCGAAAAATTTGCCGATCAGATGGTCGATATTCTCTCCGGCGGCGAACGCTCGCGCATTTGGCTGGCAATGTGTCTGGCGCAGCAAAGCCGCTTCCTGCTGCTCGACGAGCCGCTCGCGCCGCTGGACATCGCCCACCAAATCGACGTGATGTCTTTAATCCGCCAGCTCTCACGCACGCTCGGCCTGGGCGTGATTATCGTGATTCACGACATCAATCTGGCCGCCCAATACTGCGACGAGCTGGTCGCCCTCAAGCAAGGCCGCCTGCTGAAAACCGGCAAGCCGTCTGAAATCATGACGTCCGCCGTATTAAAAGACATTTACAGCGTGGACATGAACATCATCAGCCACCCCGACAACGGCCGCCCCGTTGCCCTGCCTTAAACCCGCCGCGCCGCAGCAGATTTCATCTTCTACCCCATTATGATTGCAACCCGCCTACGCCGTTTTTCAGATGGCCTGACACATCCCGCCCGCGCCCTCTGCCTGGCTGCCGCGCTCTTATCCGCCGCCGCAGAAGCCGCGCCGCGCATTGCTACGTCCGACTGGACGATTGCCGAAACCCTGACCGCCATGGGACACCCGCCCGTGAGCGTGGCCGACCGCCGCGTGTATGATGTTTGGGTCAACTACCCGCCGCTGCCCGCCGCCGTAAAAGAAGCCGGCCTGCGCTTCCAGCCCAATCTCGAGCGGCTGCACCAAATCAAGCCCGATTTCTTTATCCAATCGCCCTGGTTTGCCGCCGCCAAGCCGCAGTTTGCCAAAATCGCGCCCGTGCACGAGCTGAATTTCGCCACCGACCAAGGCATCGAATACGCGCACACGCTCGCCACCACCCGCGCACTGGGCAAACTCATCGGCGACAGCCCTGCGGCGGAAAAGCTGATTGCCGACACCGAAGCGCTGTTTGCCCGCAGCAAGCCCAAGCTCGCCCCCTATACGCGCCGCCCGCTGGCGGTGGTGCAGTTTTCAGACGGCCGCCACCTGCGGATTTACGGGCGCAACTCCGTATTCCAGCCGGTAATGGACAAACTGGGCTTCCGCAATGCCTGGACGGGCGGCAGCAATGCCTGGGGCTTTGAAAACATCACCCTGGTCGATTTGGCCAAGCTGCCGCCCGACACCCTGATGATTATCGTCAAACCACATCCGCAAAACACCCGCACCACACTGGAAAAAAGCACGCTGTGGCAGCGCCTGCCCTACAGCAAACCCGCCAACCGCCGCGTGTTTGAAGCCGCCTGGAGCTACGGCGCGCTGCCGGCCATGCAGCAATTTACCAAGCAGCTGGCCGCCAAACTGCCGTCTGAAAAGGAGGCCGCATGGTAAGCATGTTCAGACGGCCTGCCGCCTGGCTCTGCGCGGTACTGGCGCTGCTCTGCCTGATTTCCGCCGTATGGATCGTCCGCCTCGAATGGCAGCTGCCGTGGACGCTGCTTTTTGCCGATGCCAACAGCCTGCCGCTGGAAGCGCTGACGGTACGCAACAACACCCTGCCGCGCATGGCGATGGCGCTGCTGGCGGGCGGCGGCTCGGCAGCGGCCACCATGCTGATGCAGCAGCTGATGCGTAACCCGCTGGCCTCCGACAGCACGCTGGCCGTAAGCAGCGGCGCGCAAACGGCGTTGGTGCTGGCTACGGTGGCCGCGCCCTCCCTGCTGCTTTACGGCGCATCCGCCGTGGCGTTCGGCGGCGCGGCGGCGGCTTTGGGCGCGGTTTTGTGGCTGTCTGCCCGCCGCGATTTGATGCCGCTGACGGTGATTTTGGCGGGCTTGGTCGTCAGCCTCTACCTCGGCTCGCTCACCGGCATCGTAATGCTGTTTTTCAGCGAAGAAACGCGCGGCGTGATGCAATGGGGCAGCGGCTCGCTGGTGCAGGACAGTTGGGCCGACACCTTGCAGCTGCTGTGGCGCACGGCTGCCGCCGCCCTGCTGGTGGCCGCGCTGCTCAAACCGCTGTCAGCCATGAGCCTGAGCGACGAGCAGGCCGTCGCCCTCGGCATACCGGTGAAAAAAATCCGCCTGCTGGCGCTGGGCGCGGCGGCGTTTTTGAGTGCCAACGTCGTCGCTTTTGTCGGCATGATGGGCTTTGTCGGCCTGGCTGCGGCCACGCTGGTGCGGCAAACCGGCTTCCGCACCCTGCCCGCCAGACTGCCCGCCGCATTCGCCCTCGGCGCGCTGATGCTGATGCTGACCGACAACGGCCTGATGCTGCTGAAACACTATTACCAAACCGACCTGCCCGCCGGTGCGGTAACCGCCTTAATCGGCGCGCCGCTGCTGCTGTGGCTAATGATGAAAGCGCCGGAACGCCCCGTTTTTCAGACGGCTTCCGAGCCAGCGCCGGTACGCCTGCACGCCTCTCCGCTGCTGCGCCGCCTGCCGCTGCTGGCTTTGGCCGCGCTGCTGCTGGCGCTGTTTGTCGGCCGCAACGAAGGCTGGATGCCCGTTATCGACACCGATTACCTGAGCTTCCGCTATCCGCGCGTGCTGCTGGCGGCGGCCACCGGCACCATGCTCGCGCTGACGGGCGTGATGCTCCAACGTCTGACGCAAAACCCGATGGCCAGCCCCGAGCTGCTGGGCATCAGCTCCGGCACGGCGTTCGGCGCGATGACGGCGGTCTTGTTGTTTGACATCACCTCGGGCAGCGGCCTGTTTTGGCTGGCGGGCATCGCTTCCGCACTGGCCACTCTGGGGCTGCTGATGCTGCTCAACCGCAACAACGGGCTGGCACCGGAGAAAGTGTTGCTGACCGGTATGGCGATGGCCGCGCTGGCCGATGCTGCCATCCGCTTATGGACGGCCAGCGGCGATTTCCGCGTTCAGCAGATGCTGATTTGGATGTCCGGCTCGACTTATCAGGCCACGCCGCAATCCGCTGCCGCCGTCGCGCTGCTGGCGCTGCTGCTGATGTTTGCCGTGTTGCCGCTGCAACGCTGGCTGGGCCTGCTGAGCCTGAACGCCACCGTCGCGCAATCCACCGGGGTGAATGTCGCAACGGCACGCCTGGTCTTGATTGCACTCTGCGCGATACTGACCGCATTGGCCACGCTGCTCATCGGCCCCCTAAGCTTCGTCGGCCTGCTCGCGCCGCATCTGGCCAACATGCTCGGCGCACGCCTGCCCGCGCAGCAACTGCGCTCCGCCGCACTCTTAGGCGCTGCCGTGATGATTTTGGCCGACTGGCTGGGGCGGCAGCTGATGTTCCCCTACGAAGTCCCCGCCGGCCTGATGGCGACCCTGCTGGGCGGTGCCTATTTCATGCTGATGATGCGCCGTCTGTAAACAGGACATATCTGAAAAACAAAAAAAGCCGTCTGAAAATCAATCATTTCAGACGGCTTTTTTCAGACGGCCTCTATAGTCGAAGAGTAAA
>NZ_BCWL01000037.1 GCF_001592185.1 Bergeriella denitrificans NBRC 102155 | reverse complement strand
GAATGATACGGCGTTGCTGCGCCTTGCTGCCTTGTCTCATTCTATTTTCTTTGACTGTCGTCACCCCGATTGAGCTTGATACGGCATTCTGCGCTTGGCCACCCTGTCTGCGCCGTCTGCGCTGTAGTACAGTTACATAAGTTTGCGGCGGATTTGGCCGGATTTGTTAAAGATTTTTAACCGAAAAAAGAAACGCTTGGTTTTCAGACGGCCTGAAAAGCATTAATCAGGGCGGAAGATTGTGGTATGGTAAATTTTGGTAGTTAACAAATATTTAAAATTGTATTTTTCTTACAGAGAAAGGCTTTACTGATGGACGGTTGGACTCAAACCCTCGGCACCGGCCCGCTTTTGGGCATTGCGGCCGGGGCGATTTTGCTGATTTTATTGCTGATTATCAAATTCCGCGTGCACGCGCTGCTGACGCTGGTGTTGGTGAGCCTGCTCACGGCCGTCGCCACCGGCCTGCCGATGGGCGCGATTGTGAATGATGTTTTGGTGAAAAACTTCGGCGGTACGCTCGGCGGCGTGGCGCTGCTGGTGGGCTTGGGCGCGATGCTCGGCCGCTTGGTGGAAACTTCGGGCGGCGCGCAGTCGCTGGCCGATGCGTTAATCCGCCTGTTCGGCGAAAAACGCGCGCCGTTTGCGCTGGGCGTGGCGTCGTTGATTTTCGGTTTTCCGATTTTCTTTGATGCGGGGCTGGTGGTGATGCTGCCGATTGTGTTTGCCACGGCTCGCCGCATGAAGCAGGACGTGTTGCCTTACGCGCTGTCTTCCATCGGCGCGTTTTCGGTGATGCACGTTTTCCTGCCGCCGCACCCGGGGCCGATTGCGGCTTCCGAGTTTTACGGGGCAAACATCGGCCATGTGCTGCTGATTGGTTTGCCGGTGGCGTTTATCGCGTGGTATTTCAGCGGCTATATGCTCGGTAAAGTGTTGGGTCGTAAAATTCATGTGCCCGTACCCGATTTGTTGAGCGGCGGCAAGCAGGATGAGGATGCGCCGAAAGCACCGGCCAAAGCGGGTACGGTCATCGGCATTATGCTGATTCCGATGCTGTTGATTTTCCTGAATACCGGTTTGGCTACCTTGATTAGCGAAGGCGTGGTCGATAAGGGCGAAACTTGGGTGCAGACGCTGCGTATGATCGGCTCGACGCCGGTTGCGCTGTTGATTTCGGTATTGGTGGCGATGTTTGTATTGGGCCGCAAGCGCGGCGAACAGGCGAGTGCGTTGGAAAAAACCATTGACGGCGCACTCGGCCCGGTATGCTCGGTGATTTTGATTACCGGCGCGGGCGGTATGTTCGGCGGCGTATTGCGCGCTTCCGGTATCGGCAAGGCATTGGCCGACAGCATGGCGGATTTGGGTATTCCGGTGCTGCTGGGCTGTTTCCTGGTTGCTTTGGCTCTGCGGATTGCACAAGGTTCGGCGACCGTGGCACTGACGACCGCCGCCGCCTTGATGGCGCCCGCCGTGGCCGCAGCGGGCTTCAGCGACTGGCAGCTGGCCTGCGTGGTATTGGCCACCGCGGCCGGCTCGGTGGGCGTGAGCCATTTCAACGACTCGGGCTTTTGGCTGGTCGGCCGCCTGCTGGATATGGACGTGCCGACCACGCTGAAAACGTGGACGGTCAACCAAACGCTGATTGCCTTAATCGGCTTTACGCTGTCGGCATTGGCGTTTGCCGTTGTATAAGGAGCGAAAAATGACTACGCATTTCGTAATTATGGGCGTGAGCGGCTGCGGCAAAACCACCGCCGCGCTGGCGTTACAAAAGCATTTGAACCAATGCCCGTATGCCGAGGGCGACGATTTCCACACCCAAGCCAACCGCGACAAAATGGGCGCGGGTATTCCGCTCACCGATGAAGACCGCTATCCGTGGCTGAACAACCTGCGCGACTGGATGACGGCGCAGGCGCAAAGCGGTGCGGCGCACACCATCGTCACCTGCTCGGCACTCAAGCGGCAATACCGCGATATTTTGCGCGGCGCGGAGGGCAAAGTGGCGTTTGTCCATTTGTCGCCGCCGCAAGATGTGAATCTGGAGCGCATGATGTCGCGCCAAGGGCATTATATGAAAGCGGGTATGCTGGATTCGCAGCTGGCGATTTTGGAACATTTGGCCGCCGATGAATTCGGCGTGAAAATCGACAATGCCGGCGCGCCGCAAGCGGTGGAAGCCGATATTCTGGCCTGGGTTGAAGCGGAAGGCTTGCTGTAAAGCCGCAGCTTTTTATTTGCAGATACGGCAGGCGGCAAGTGCGACACAGGCCGTCTGAAAAATGCCCGCCGTATCGTAACCCGCGCTTTAAAACACCCGACCCGCCCTGATTAGGGGCGGGTCGGGTGTTTCGGTTTTGAGTATCTGAATATTTAAGGGAACAGTCTTTCTCGTATAAGCGTACTCCGCAAAGCAGTAAAACCAAGATAAAAAAGGAATAAATAACCGGTGTTTAATGGCCCGGCAGAACGGCTGTCGGGTAAGGCTTATTATACGCAAATAATAATTATTATCAATATATAATTTACAAAAAACGGATTGTTTGGCGTAACTATTTGAAAAACCGATTAATAAAGTGAATTTTTCAGACGGCCTGCGATAAAGCGATACAATCGCCGCGCCGCAGCAGGCAATCGGCAATATCAAAGCCCATGCAAATACCGTATAATCGGCCGATATTGATTATAAGGCCGTCTGAAATCCATGCCGCACACATACGCCACCGTCCACCGCGACCTGCTTGAAGCCAACCACCTTTCCGCCGAGCTGCTCCACCGGGGCTTGGCGCTGATTGGCGGGCGGCAGGTCGATTATGCCGATATCTACTGCCAGCGTACCGCATACGAGAGCTGGCATTTGGAAGAGGGCATGGTGAAATCGGGCAGCTTTCAGATTGACCAGGGCGTCGGCGTGCGCGCCGTATCGGGCGACAAAACCGCCTTTGCTTATGCCGACAGCCTGAATGCCGATTCCATCAAACGCGCCGCCGAAGCCGTGCGCGTGATTGGCGCGCAGGGGCAGAGCGCGCAGGCAGATGTATCGGTGCAGCAGCCGTCGCGACGCATCCACGGCGGCTTCGACCCGATTTCCAGCCTCGATTCCGCCGCCAAAGTTGCCTTGTTAAACAAAGTCGAAGCCCTGGCCAAAGCCGCCGATCCGCGCATCGTGCAAGTGATGGCAGGGCTGACCTGCGAATACGACATGATTTATCTGGCGCGGCTCGACGGCAAACACGCCGCCGACATCCGCCCGATGGTGCGCCTGAATGTCAACGTAATCGCCAAGCAGGGCGAGCGCCGCGAGCAGGGCAGCGCAGGCGGCGGCGGGCGCTACGATTTGGCCTATTTCGATGAAACACTGGTGGTACAATTCGTCGAATCCGCCGTAAAACAGGCTTTGACCAATCTCGAATCCCGCCCCGCGCCCGCAGGCGAAATGACCGTCGTTTTGGGCAGCGGTTGGCCGGGCGTGCTGCTGCACGAAGCCGTAGGGCATGGTTTGGAAGGCGATTTCAACCGCAAAGGCACCAGCGTATTCAGCGGCCGCATCGGCGACCGCGTGGCGGCCAAAGGCGTAACCGTCGTCGATCAGGGCGACATCGCCGGGCGGCGCGGCTCGCTCAATATCGACGACGAAGGCAACGAAACCCGCCGCAACGTGTTGATTGAAGACGGCATACTCGTGGGCTATATCCAAGACGAAACCAACGCCCGCCTGATGGGCGTTGCGCCGACGGGCAACGGCCGCCGCGAAAGCTACGCCGCCACCCCCATGCCGCGCATGACCAACACCTTTATGGAAAACGGCGGCTGCGACCCCGAAGAAATCATCGCCTCGGTCGATAAAGGCATTTACGCCGTCAACTTCGGCGGCGGCCAAGTCGACATTACCAGCGGCAAATTCGTTTTCTCCGCCTCCGAAGCCTGGTGGGTGGAAGGCGGCAAGCTGCAATATCCCGTCAAAGGCGCGACCATCATCGGCAACGGGCCGGAAGTGCTGAAACACGTTTCCATGATCGGCAACAACACCGTGCTCGATTCCGGCGTCGGCGTATGCGGCAAAGAAGGACAAAGCGTGCCCGTGGGCGTGGGTCAGCCGACCTTGCGGATTGACGCCGGGCTGACCGTGGGCGGCAGCGAAGTGTAAGTGCGGGATGACGGCGGTGTTGCACAAGCAACGCGCCGCCGCAGGCCGTCTGATTTTTCAGACGGCTTTTGCTTTATTTTGTACGGTAAAGCGCGATAGTGAATATGAGTTTGGGATAATGGCTTGGGACATTGCCGATATTCCCGTAATCCATTCCCTCCCCCCGTCTTGAACGGGGGAGGGTTAGGGTGGGGGAAGAGACAGGTTACGGAATGTCAAAAACTGCTCATGTTCTCAAGCGTTTTCCTTATTCCCATCATCAGGCCGGTGCACAGCGTTTGCTGCCGGCCGGCAAACCTCAAAAGGCCGTCTGAAAAATGGACATTACTTTGGAACAATGGCTGCGGGCATCGCCGCTGCCGAAAGCAGAAGCGCGGATGCTGCTGCAATACGCGGGCGGCTACACGCGCCTGCAGCTGATTACCGGCAACACCGCCCCCCTGCCCGCCGACGTGGCCGAAAAGCTGGCCGCCTTGCAGGCGCGGCGCATGGCGGGCGAGCCTATGGCCTATATTTTGGGCGAACGCGAGTTTTACGGCAGACGGTTTGCCGTCAACCCCGATGTTTTAATTCCCCGCCCTGAAACCGAGCATTTGGTCGAAGCCGTCTTGTCCAAGCTGCCGCCGCAGGGCAGGGTGTGGGATTTAGGCACAGGCAGCGGCGCGGTGGCGCTGACGCTGGCGCTGGAGCGACCCGATGCCGCAGTACGCGCTTCCGATATCAGCACAGGCGCGCTGGCCGTCGCGAAGCAGAACGCGGCGGCTTTGGGCGCAGCAGTCGAGTTTGCGCTCGGCTCGTGGTTTGACGTCGATAAGCCGTCTGAAAAACACAGCTATGACATCATCGTGTCCAACCCGCCCTATATCGAAGCCGGCGACGCGCATTTGAGCACGGGCGATTTGCGCTTCGAACCGCAGGGCGCGTTAACGGATTTTTCAGACGGCCTCAGCTGCATCCGCGAGCTGGCACAAGGCGCACCGGATTACCTGAAAGCCGGCGGCTGGCTGGTGTTGGAACACGGCTTCGACCAAGGCGCAGCGGCCAGAGCATTGCTGGCGGCGCAGGGTTTCACGGCGGTTGACACCCTGCAGGACTTGGCGGGGCTGGATCGGGTTACGCTGGGGCAGCGGCCGGAGTAGTTGGGCGATACGAATTTATTCTCTAGCAGTAGGACGGGCATCTTGTGACCAACGGAAATCCCGTTCACGGGACCCGTCGCTTTGCCATAAGGCAAAGAACATGGTTCAACAAAAGGTTAATCTCATTCTACGAATGAGCGACGGGCAAGGATGCCCGTCCTACGTTTGGTGTTGGAACAGGGTTTCGGTCAAGGTGCAGCGTAGAGTATAGTTGATGCAACTGAATGCGGTTTAAAGATAAAGCCGTCTGAAAACGCAAGTTTTCAGACGGCTTTGCATATCGTGATGCGGCAAAAAAATCAGTTATTCGGCCGTAAAAGCCGTCTGAAAAACCGTGCCGCCGATGTTGATATCGGCCAGATAATCGCTGCGCCGCTCGATGCACAGCGGCAGGCGGATGTTGCGTGCCGCCCACACGCCGCTGCCTTCGGGCAGCAGTTTGTAGCGGTTGAAGCCCATATCCATATCTTTCATGGAGAAGCTGACCGTGATGCTGCCGATGTGTTCGGGTACGCCGCGCAGTTCGATGTCGAACGGGGCTTTGGCGGCGATGCGGTCGCTGAATTTTGCGTAGATGCCGTTGGGCAGCGTGCAGCCCTGCGTGACGGCGCACGGCGCGGCTTGGGCTTGCGGGCTGCGGTTTTGCCACCAATACAGTAGGAAGATTTTAGCAGCGGCAAACAGCAATAATAAAACGGCGGCAGCCAGCAGCTTTCGGTTTTTGCTCATTATGCACACTCCGTGGGGCTGTCGGCCAGCAGGGCGTGCGCGCCTGCCGCCAGCCAGCGTGCCTGATATTGCGCCAGATATTCCGGCGCGGCGGCAATCACCAGTGGCAGCGATACGCCTTGCTGCAGGCGCGCGAGGGCGGCTTCGGCGGCTTCGCGGCTGCCGACCTGCCATACGGCGACATCGGCATCTTGAATGCCGTGCCATTGGGCGGCGCGGCGGATAACCGCCCACACGCTGTCGGCGGCGGGCATTTTGCCTGCGGCGGCCAAGGTGTCGGCATCGATTAAGATGTTGCGATGTTGCGGCTCGGCCAGATGGTGGGGCACGACGCGGTAGCTGCCGGCGGCGTTTTCACCGCTCAAGCCGCTGCTCAGGCTGCCGCAGAGACGGCGCGGCACGGAAAGGGCTTTGAGCAGCGAGCCGTTGGCGGGCAGCATCGGCGCAACGGTAAAATCGCCCGCTTTCTGCCACGACCAGGTTTGGCCTTCTTTGGCTTGGATGTCGCCTGTCCAATCGTCGGCTTCGACCCACAGAAAGCGCAGATGCACATGGGCGTGTTCGTAGGCGTGGACTTTGGTCAGCCAGGGCGTGGCGCGGAGAATATCTATTCCCAGCTCTTCGGCAAACTCGCGCTTGAGCGCCTGTAAATCGCTTTCGCCTGCTTCGACTTTGCCGCCGGCAAATTCCCAATAACCGGCATAGGGTTTGCCTTCGGGGCGGGAGCTGAGCAGGTATTCGCCGCGGCGGTTTAAGACGATGCCGGCAACAACGTGCACGAGCGGGCGGGAATCGGTGGTGTTCATAGCGGCGTTCCAATGGATAAAGCCGTCTGAAATTCAGACGGCAGGTATAGGGTAGGTATTAATGCTCGGCCACGGCAAAGGCCAGCACCATGCCGGCTTCATCGCTCAGGCTCAGGCTGACGCGGGCAATGCCGCGCTCGGCGAGCCAGCCGGCCAGCGGCGGGGCGTAAAAAAATTCGGGCTTGCCGCAGGCATCGTGGCCGATGCCGATGTGGGCAAACGATACCGCGCCGCGTATGCCCGTGCCCACGGCTTTGGCAAAGGCTTCTTTGGCGGCGAAGCGTTTGGCCAGAAAATTGGCCGGGTCGGCAGCCTGCGGCCACTCGGGCAGCTCGGCGGGGTGGAGCAGGCGGCGGGCGAGGGCTTCGCCGAATTTCTGATGCAGCCTGCCGATGCGTTCCACCGCAACCAGGTCTGTGCCGATGCCGTAAATCATGGCGTATTCCTTAGAAAAGGCCGTCTGAAAACGGGCTTAGTGGTGCAGGATGATTTCGGAAACGAATTTGCTGCCGACATAGGCCAAAATCAGGCTGATAAAGCCGATAATCGTCCACACGGCCGCTTTTTTGCCGCGCCAGGCGGTGGTCAGGTGTTTCAGCAGCAGCGCGCCGTAAATCAGCCACGATAAAATGCCGAATACGGTTTTGTGAGTCAGCCCGGCCGGTCTGCCGAACACGCTTTCGGCGAAAAACGTACCGCTGACTACCGAATAAGTCAGCAACACAAAGCTCGCCAGCATGCCTCGGAACATCATTTTTTCCAGGCTCAGCAGCGGCGGCAGGAAGCGGACGGTAGGCGAGAGGCGGCGGCGGTGCAGATTGCGGTTGAGCAGCAGAATCAATACGGCAAACAGGGTCACGATGCCGAACAGCCCGTAGGCCAGCAACGAAGAGCCGACGTGCAGCATAAAGGGCAGATCGTCAATCTGGTAGCCGACGAAGCTGCCGGGGAAGATTAATCCCAAGAGCAGCGAGAGCGCCGCGCAGGGGTAGAGCAGCAGCTGCAGGCCGCGCAGATTGTAGAAAAAGCTGCCCAGGCAATACATCATCAGCATCAGCCACACAATCAGGCTGAGCGAGTAGCCGAAGCCGGTAATCAGCACCTGGTCACGCAAGACCGGCAGCAGCAGCGCCGCGCCGTGTACCATCAGCGTCGGCGCGAGCACGCCCCATTCCAAAGCGGCGGGATAGCGCGCATCGCCGCCTTTGCGCTGGTGCAGCCACACAAAAATACCCAGTGCGGCATAGACCGCCGTTAAGCAAATCAAGATGATCGGCATAGCAAACTTTCCGTGCGCGTATTCATAAGCACGCGCCTAGTGTAAAATAAACTCAATTTCATTTTATCAAAAGAACGCCCGATTGTGGGGGCAATCCGCAGCGCATTGCCGCCAGCCGCCCCTGCCGTCTGAAAAATAAGGATAGCCATGTTAGACAATTTGACCCGCCGCTTCGGCAGCGTCCTCAAAAACATCCGCGGCCACGCCCGCCTGACCGAAGACAACATCAAAGAAGCCCTGCGCGAAGTGCGCCTGGCGCTGCTGGAGGCCGACGTCGCCCTGCCCGTTGTCAAAGATTTCATCAACAAAGTCAAAGAAAAAGCGCTGGGCCAAGAAGTCACCGGCAGCTTAACGCCCGACCAAGCCTTTATCGGCGTGGTGAACGAAGCGCTGGTCGAATTAATGGGGCAGGAAAACAAAACCCTCGATTTGGCCGCCGCGCCGCCCGCCGTGGTCTTGATGGCCGGCCTGCAGGGTGCGGGTAAAACCACCACCGTGGGCAAGCTCGCACGTCTGCTGAAAAACGACCATAAAAAGAAAATTCTGGTCGCCTCCGCCGACGTGTACCGCCCCGCCGCCATCGAGCAGCTGCGCCTGCTGGCCGAGCAGGTGGAAGTGGATTTCTTCCCGTCCGACGCGAGCCAGCAGCCCGTGGCCATTGCCCAAGCCGCGCAGGATTACGCCAAAAAGCATTTCTATGATGTCTTGATGGTCGATACCGCCGGCCGCTTGGCTGTTGATGAAGAAATGATGGACGAAATCAAGGCATTGCACGCGGCGCTCAAGCCCGTGGAAACGCTGTTTGTCGTGGATGCCATGCTTGGTCAGGATGCCGTGAATACCGCGCAGGCGTTTAACGAAGCGTTGCCGCTCACCGGTGTGGTGCTGACAAAAATGGACGGCGATTCGCGCGGCGGCGCGGCCTTGTCGGTGCGCCATGTGACCGGCAAACCGATTAAATTCATCGGTATCGGCGAAAAAATCACCGGCCTCGAGCCTTTCCACCCCGACCGCATCGCCAGCCGCATTCTCGGCATGGGCGACGTATTAAGCCTGATTGAAGACGTACAGAAAGGCATAGACGAAGAAGCCGCCGCCAAAATGGCGAAAAAGCTGCAAAAAGGCAAAGGCTTCGACTTAAACGACTTTAAAGAGCAAATCCAGCAAATGCGCAATATGGGCGGACTGGAAAGCCTGATGTCGAAAATGCCCGGCGAGCTCGGCCAAATTTCCAAGCAAATCCCCGAAGGCACAGCCGAAAAAGCCATGGGCAAAGTAGAAGCCATCATCAATTCCATGACCCCGAAAGAGCGCGCCAACCCCGCCCTGATTAAAGCCAGCCGCAAACGCCGCATCGCCGCCGGCGCGGGTACGGACGTGCAGGAAGTCAACAAAATGCTCAAGCAGTTCGAGCAGTCGCAGCAGATGATGAAAATGTTCAGCGGCAAAGGCTTGGGCAAGCTGATGAAAATGGCCAAAGGCATGAAGGGCATGAAAGGCATGTTCCCGGGGTTGTAAGGCCGGGGCGCGGGTAGAAAAGCCGTCTGAAAAAAGGATTTTTCAGACGGCTTTTTTATAGGGGTGGCAGCCTGACCTGTGTTGGTATTTTTGCAACCGTGAACGGAATTTCCGTTGGACACAAGATGCCCGTCCTACGCCTTTACCTTCCACTCAATATCTGGCCATCCCCGCATCCACCGTCTGCGCCCAGGCATCAATCCCGCCCTGCAGGTTATACAGCCTGTCGAAACCCGCATCGGCCAAATACATGGCGGTGTGCAGGCTGCGGATGCCGTGATGGCAATACACCACCAGTGGTGTATCGTCCTCGGGCAAATCGTTCTGCCTCAGCGGCACCAGGTGCATCGGAATATGCAGCGAGCCGGACAGGGCGCAGATTTCCCGCTCTTCGTCGGTGCGTACGTCCAACAGGCGCACGGGGCGGCCTTCGTCCAGCCATTGCTTCAGTTCGGCGGGGGAGAGTTGCGGGATAGTCATAAAAGAATTCCTTAATGAAAAATGCGGCAAGGCCGTCTGAAAACAGCCTTGCCCGCACTTGTGAAAGCTGCAGCAAAACGGCAGCTTGAGTTGATATCAAAAAAAGTCGAAACAATCCGCAGCGGACGCGCCGTTATCCAAAGGCGCAGCAACCGTATCAAACAATACTTTTTCACTGAAACCGTCTGCCGTCTGCGTCAGCAATACGGCGCGCTGTACCGGCGCGCTGCCGACAATAGCCACGATGCGGCCGCCTGCGTTCAGCTGCTGCTTCAACAATTCGGGCACGGCTTCAACCGAGCCGCCGACATACACCACATCGAAAGGCGCATAGGCAGAAGCCGCCTGCAGGCCGTCGTGTTGCGTGAAAATCACATTCGGGCAGCCCAAATCTTCCAATACGTTTTGCGCCTTCTGCTGCTGCGCCGCATCGGTATCGCAGGTCACCACCTCGCCCGCCAGCGCGGAGAGCAGGGCGGTGGCATAGCCCGAACCCGTGCCGATTTCCAAAACCTTGTCCTGCTTGGAAAGCTGCAAACCCTGCACCAGCCGCGCCACCACTTTCGGCTCCAGCATGGCCGCGCCGTTGTCCAGCGGCAGCTCCGTATCGGCATAAGCCAAACCCTGCAGCCGCTCGGGCACAAAGCGCTCGCGCGGAATCTCCATCAGAGCATCCAATACATCAAAGTCCAAAACGTCCCACGGGCGGATTTGCTGCTCCACCATATTAAAACGCATTTTCTCAAAATCCATAGCCGCCCCTTCAGTTATGCGGGTCAATCAGATGCATCGATTATAGAACCTAATCGGGCAAACCGCCATATTTCAGACGGCTGCCGCGCCTTTTTCTGCCTTATCGGAGCAGGGTAAAGATAGAGCCGGATGAATGCCGGTGCAAGAAAATGTTGTGAAAAACACACACCTTAAAAAATAATATTACCAGTTGATTTTAAAAGGAAATAAATAAAATCATCCAAAAAATCAGCCATTTTTTTCATTCTGTCGGTCTTGTCTCAGAGCGATAAGTTTGTTTTTTTAGAACGGCTCAATTATAGTTAGCGTCATGGTATCGCCGATAACGGCGGTAAATCTGAAAAAATCAAGCGGGTCAGGAATCCCTGCTTGGGTTTAACCTTTAAGACAGAAAAGGAATACAGCAATGAAAAAATCTCTGATTGCACTGACTTTGGCTGCTTTGCCGGTTGCCGCTATGGCTGATGTAACCCTGTACGGTCAAATCAAAGCAGGTGTAGAAGTATCCCGCACTAAAGCCAACTTCGGTAGCGCCAACGAAGTAAAATCTGCTACTGCTACCGAAATCGCCGACTTCGGCTCACGCATCGGCTTCAAAGGCCACGAGCACCTGGGTAACAACCTGAACGCCATTTGGCAGTTGGAGCAAAACACTTCTATCGCCGGTACCAACTCAGGCTGGGGTACTCGTGAGTCATTCATCGGCTTGGAAGGCGGTTTCGGTAAAGTACGCGCCGGTCGTTTGAACTCTATCGTTAAAGACAGCACCGACAGCATCGACCCATGGGAATCTAGCGATGCCAACGCACATGTTCTGTCTCTGGGTGCTATGAAGCGCGTTGACGAGCGTCTGACTGCCGTACGCTACGACACTCCTGTATTCGGCGGCTTCAGCGCCAGCGCACAATTTGCACCGCGCGACAACCAAAACCCGAATGACCGCTACGCTCACGAAGTGGCTACCGGTGAAACCTACTTCGGTGGTTTGAACTACGAAAACTCAGGCTTCTTCGGCCGTTACGCCGGTGGTTACCGCAAACACGTTTTGGCTAACGACCTGACTGACGGTTCTACCCGTGCCCTGAACAAAGACGGTCAAGTACACCGCCTGATCTTGGGCTACGATGCCAACAACCTGATGGTATCTGTTGCCGGTCAATTCGCTAAAAACTGGGATACTGTAGACAGCTACTACAATGCAATCTCCGGTGGCGTAGCAACTTCTGCTGCTTCTGCTGCTTCTGCTGCTATCGGTGAAGCCGGTGTAGAAGCGACTGAAGTGGCCGGTACTGCAGCTTACCGCTTTGGTAATGTAACACCTCGCGTATCTTACGCTCACGGCTTCAAAGCCAAAGTATCTAACGGCGCAGCTAAAGGTACTAAACTGGATGCCAGCAAATACAACCAAGTTATCATCGGTGCTGACTACGACTTCTCTAAACGCACTACCGCTCTGGTATCTGCCGGTTGGATGAAAGCCGGTCAAGGCGACAACAAAGTTGAAAGCGCTGCCGGCTTGGTAGGTCTGCGTCACAAATTCTAATCTAAACAGATTAGCTTAGAAAAAACCCGCTTGCAAAAGCGGGTTTTTTATTTTTTATAGCCAACCTTCCCTTGCCTCTTCAGACGTAGGACGGGCATCTTGTGACCAACGGAAATCCCGTCGCGGGACCCGTCGCTCATTCGCAGAATGAGATAACTCTTTGTATTGAGCAATTCTTTGCCTTGCGGCAAAGCGACGGGTTCCGCG
>NZ_BCWL01000036.1 GCF_001592185.1 Bergeriella denitrificans NBRC 102155 | reverse complement strand
CGCCGCTTTGTATCAGAATTTACTCTCCAACTATATTTGCGGGAGCGATACCGCCAAGCAGAGAAAGAAAACGCCCTAGGGGCGATACAGGCAGCCAAGGCCGTATTGAAAGGCTAGGCCGTCTGAAAACACAAATACCAGCCCCGCGCCGCTGGTATTTTTTATCTTTTGTGCTTGCTGTTTGTGCTTCGTTGTAATAACATCAATACAAATTCTGAAACGGAGTAAGCATCATGCAAACATTCAGCAGCCGAGAATTTAACCAGCGCACCAGCCAAGCCCAAAAGGCCGCGCAAACCGCCCCTGTGTTTATTACCAAGCGCGGCAAGCCTGATTTGGTATTAATCAGCCATGCCGAATATTTGCGGCTATCGGGTAAACCGCAATCAGCCTTAGATGTATTGAAAAGCATAGAAGCAGACGCGGCCGATATAGATTTAGACATTCCCCCGCGAAGCACCGCCCAACGCCCCGCCGTGGAGTTTGAATAATGTATTTACTGGATACCAACGCTATCAGCGAAATGCGCAAAGCCAAGCGCGGCAAAGCAGACAAAAATTTTACCGCCTGGCTGGAAAGCACCGATAGTAACCTGTTTTACACCAGCGCGATTGTTGCAATGGAATTGGAAAGGGGCGTTTTGGGCATGGAGCGCAAAGACCATGCACAGGGCGCGGTTTTGCGGCAATGGCTGGCAGAAACCAAAGATAAACTGTTTGCTGGCCGCATCCTGCCGATAGACGAAACCACCGCCGAAATATGCGCCGCCCTGCATATCCCCGATGGAAGCCCCGAAAACGACGCATGGATGGCCGCCACCGCCAAGCAGCACCGCTTGATATTGGTAACGCGCAATACCGCTGATTTTGAGCGCACGGGCGTGAAGCTGTTTAACCCGTTTACTGACTAAAGGCCGTCTGAAAATCCAAAATACCAGCCTGCGCGGTTGGTGTTTTTTTATGGACGTTTGCGACCCGTGCAAACCGTGTTAGACTATCCACAATTTTTCAAATTTTGCGGATATAAAACGTGAAATCCATTAAGCCCCCGATTTTACAAGACATTTTAGACAAAAATTTTGCGGATATAGCCGCCAAGCTGCCCGATACCAAGCCGACCGACCACAAAGGCCGCTATCTGCCGTGGCCTGAATTTCAGTATCGGCATAAGCAGCCGCTGATTGAATGGGCGGCGGTAAAGCTGATACGCCAATCATTCTTGAAAGCCCTACCGCTGGCAGACGAGCAAGGTCGCCCGTTTCAATATGCGCTACCTGATACATTTCAGCCGCTGTTACATCAAATCGACCGCTTGGCTGCCCCGCTGCTGGCGGAGCGCAATTCAGACGGCTTGGTTTTTTACGCCCAAAGCCTGACTGAAGAAGCCATAAGCAGCGCACAATTAGAGGGGGCAAGCACGACACGCCAAGCCGCTAAAGCCATGCTGGATAACCAACACCGGCCGCGCAATGAGCATGAGCGCATGATATTCAACAACTACGCGCTTATGCGGCAAGTGGCAGACACCAGCAAAGAGCCGCTAACCCTGTCGCTGATACAGTCTTACCACGCCGCCGCCGTGAATCAAACCGAAAACCCCTATGTAACAGCGGGCGCATTCCGCGCCGATAATGACGTATTTGTACAGGACGCAGACGGCAACACCGCGCATAAACCGCCGCCGTTTGAGCAAATCCCCGCCCGTCTGCAAGCCCTGTGCGACTTTGCCAATACCGACCATAGCCGCCCCGATAACTTTATTCCGCCTGTAGTAAAAGCCGTCATCCTGCATTTCATGATGGGCTACGAACACCCCTTTTCAGACGGCAACGGGCGCACCGCGCGGGCATTGTTTTACTGGTTTATGCTGAAACAGGGATATAGCGCGTTTCAATACATATCAATCAGCGCATTACTCAAACAAGCCCCGAAACAATACGGCCTGTCTTACCTGTACAGCGAAACAGATGATAACGATTTGACCTATTTCATCGACTACCAGCTGAGAATAATCAGCCGCGCCATCGACCGCTTCAGCGGCTATATTGAGCAAAAGCAGCAGCAACACAAAGCGCGCCTGCTATGGCTGCTGGAAACGCCCAAAGGCCGCAGCCTTAATCGGCGGCAGGCCGATATATTGGATAAAGCCATCAAGCAGCAAGGCCGCGTGTTTACCGTGAAAGAAATCATGGCCGATTATCAAATCAGCGAAAACAGCGCTCGCGCCGATTTGAAAGGCTTGGCAGACATCGGCGCATTGGCGGAAACCGGCGGCAAAGGCCGTCTGAAAATCTATCTGGCCTTGCCGGATATTGAGAGCAGACTAAAAGCCGTCTGAAAAATATTTTTCAGACGGCCTTTTTGATTGGTTTCACAACCTAAAACCTAAATGCCTTTTAAATCTAAATCTCAAAACTATCCGCTTGGCTGCCTGCGCGGATCATCCCTGCGGCGACGGTGTGGTTGGTGGCTTCGTCAATCAGGATAAACGCGCCGGTGGCGGGGTTTTCGCCGTAGGTGGTGGCGGCCAGCGGCTGTTGGGTTTTGAGGCTGACGTGGCCGATGTCGTTGAGTTTGAGCTCGCTGGCGGACTGCACTTGGCTGAGGGTGTTGACGTCCCAGACGTAGGCGATTTCGCTGATTTTGACGGCGGTGGTCTGCGCGGTGTGTTTGAGCAGGTATTTGCGGCGCGGGTTGAGCGGGATGTCGTCAAACCAGCACAGGGCGGCTTGGTATTCTTGGGCGGGGGCGACGGGGCTGTCGGCGGCGGCGAGGGTGTTGCCGCGCGAGATGTCGAGGTCGGTATCGAGGGTAATGGTTAATACTTCGCCCGCTTCGGCGGCATCGGTTTTGCCGTTGGGGTTGTGGATTGCGGCGATTTTGGCGGTTTGGCCGCCGGGCAATACTTTGATTTCGTCGCCGGTTTTCAGACGGCCTGCTTCGAGGCGGCCTTGGTAGCCTCGGAAGTCGTCGCTGCTGCTGCCGTCTTGGCGGGCAACGCGCTGCACGGGGAAGTGGGCGGGGAGGGCGGCGGCATCGTTGCGGGAAACGGGCAGGCTTTCGAGCAGCGGCAAGAGCGGCAGGCCGGTGTACCACGTGGTGCGCGCGCTGGCGTTGACGATATTATCGCCCTGCAGCGCGCTGATGGGCAGGAAGTGTACGGCGGCTTTCAGGCCGATTTGCTGCGCCAGCGCGGTGTAGGCTTCAGTGATGGCTTGGTATTTGGCTTCGTCGAAGTCGATTAGGTCGAGTTTGTTGACGGCAACGATGATGTTCGGGCAGCCGAGCAGTTTCAAAATGGCGCTGTGGCGTTTGGTTTGCGGCAGCAATACGGGAGTGTCGCCGCTGAAATCGACGCGGGTGGCATCGACTAGAACAATGGCGGCATCGGCGGTGGACGCGCCTGTAACCATATTGCGGGTGTATTGTTCGTGGCCGGGGGTGTCGGCGATGATGAATTTACGTTTCGGTGTGGCGAAATAGCGGTAGGCAACGTCGATGGTGATGCCTTGTTCGCGCTCGGCGGCCAGGCCGTCGGTGAGGCTGGCGAAGTCGGGCGTTTCGCCCTTGGCGGCGGCTTGGTCGAGCTTGTCGAGCTGGTCGGTAAGCAGGGTTTTACTGTCGTAAAGCAGGCGGCCGATCAGGGTGGATTTGCCGTCGTCAACGCTGCCGGCGGTGATGAAACGGAGCAGGGGGGCGGTGGCGGTAGTCATGCTTTTTCCTTTATTTGGGGATTGGGCATACTTTAGCGAGGCCGTCTGAAAATGGGAAAGAATGGTTTGTTTGTTGTAAAGATGTTTTTGTTATATTGAGTTGGTGAGCAGGCGCGGGGGTGCTAAAATCGCTCTTTAAATTTGCGCTTTCTGCCCTATATTGCTGCCATGAATACGAATACTTCTTTGCAAAACATCATCGTCGGGCTTTCCGGCGGTGTGGATTCTTCCGTAACCGCCGCGCTGCTCAAGCAGCAGGGGCATCAGGTGCGCGGCGTTTTCATGCAGAACTGGGAAGACGACGACAACGACGAATATTGCAGCATCAAGCAGGATTCTTTTGATGCCATCGCGGTGGCGGATATTGTGGGCATCGACATCGACATTGTGAATTTCGCGACGCAGTATAAGGATAATGTGTTTGCGTATTTTTTGAAGGAATACAGCGCGGGGCGCACGCCGAACCCCGATGTATTGTGCAATGCCGAAATCAAGTTTAAATGCTTTTTGGATTATGCCGTAGCGCAGGGTGCGGACGTGATTGCTACGGGGCATTACGCGCGTAAGGAAGTGCGCGGCGGCGTGCATTACCTGCTCAAAGGTTTGGACGCCAATAAAGACCAAAGCTATTTTCTCTACCGCCTCAAACCTTTCCAGCTCGAGCGCGCGCTGTTTCCGCTCGGCGATTTGGAAAAGCCCGAAGTGCGCCGCTTGGCGGAAGCATTCAAACTGCCGACCGCGGCCAAAAAAGACAGCACCGGCATCTGTTTTATCGGCGAGCGGCCGTTTCGCGAGTTTCTGCAGAAATACCTGCCGACCAACAACGGCAAAATGGTCACACCCGAGGGCAAAACCGTCGGCGAACACGTCGGCCTGATGTTTTACACACTGGGCCAGCGCAAGGGCTTGGGCATAGGCGGCGCGGGCGAGCCGTGGTTTGTGGCGGCGAAAAACCTGCAAACCAACGAGCTGGTGGTGGTGCAGGGGCACGACCACCCGCTGCTCTACACGCAGAGCCTGGTGATGGACGATTTGAGCTTTACGCTGCCGGAGCGTCCGGCTGAGGGGCGTTACAGCTGCAAAACCCGCTACCGCATGGCCGACGCGCCGTGCACCCTGCGTTATCTGGATGACGACAAGGCGGAATTGGTGTTTGACGAGCCGCAATGGGCGGTCACGCCGGGGCAGTCGGCCGTATTGTATGACGGCGATGTCTGCCTGGGCGGCGGGGTGATTGTTTCGACCGATAAGCCTGTGATTATTACCGGATAAGCCGGTTTGAACGAGAAAAAGCCGTCTGAAAAACGCGCAATGTACGGATTTTCAGACGGCTTTTGTGATGTATCGCGGTCAACGCAGAAAGAGCGGTTGCGCTGCGTCAAACGTTGCACCAAGCGGCCATCAGCCCAGCGACACCATTTCAATCTGCTCCATGCTGCGGCCGAGGAAGCGTTCGCCTATGGTGCGGAAGCGCAGGGGGATGTCGCTGACGTAGAAGCGATAGTCCGGCGCGTGGTTTTCCTGATTGAGCAGGCCGGCGGCGGCCAGGGCTTTGGCGGTGGATTCGGCGGTGGTGATGGCGGAATCGACTAAGGTTACGCCCGGTGCTTCGCGGCTGATGAGCGGCTTGAGCAGCGGGAAGTGGGTGCAGCCTAAAACCAGCGTGTCGATGCCGTCCACCAGCAGCGGCTGCAGGTATTCGCGGGCGGTCAGGCGGGTCACGTCGTGGTCGAGCCAGCCTTCTTCCACCAGCGGCACCAAAAGCGGTGCGGCCTGCGTGCGTACCAGCGCGTCGGCGTTGCGGCTGTGGATTTCGCGTGCGTAGGCATTGCTGTTGACTGTGGTATTGGTGGCGATGATGCCGATTTTGCTGTTGGCAGTGGTGGCAAGGGCGGCTTCCGCGCCGGCGGAAATCACGTCCAATACCGGCATGCCGCCGGCTTTTTGGCGGATTTTCGCACCGGCGGTGGCGGCGATGGTGTTGCAGGCAATCACCAGCGCTTTGACATCGTGTTCCAGCAGAAAATCGACGATTTGCAGGGAAAAGGTTTCGATGGTGGCGCGGGATTTGGTGCCGTAGGGTACGCGGGCGGTGTCGCCGAAGTAGATGATGTTTTCCATCGGCAGCCGCTCCATCAGCGCGCGCACATTGGTGAGACCGCCGACGCCGGAGTCGAACACCCCGATGGGGCGTTGGGTATTGGTATTCATAATCGGGTATCGCTGTAAGGGTCGGCGCTTGGGCGGGAATGCGGGCCGACGCTGTGGGAAAAAGGGTGGTTTGTGCGGTATTTTACACGCTTCGGGCGCGGCTTTCATCCGATTTGCGGCGGCGGGGCAAAGCGGGAGAACAGCGGCTTTTTCAGACGGCCTTTACGGAAACTTTAGCTTTTGCACGGTTTTCAAAAAGCCGTGATTGCCGCATAATTGACCTTTTGTGTATCTCATGAAGGCAGGATAATGACCGACAGCGCCGATGTTTCCCGTTTTTTACCCGATGAAGAGGCCACGCTGGCTGCCGGCGCACGCTGGGCGGCTTCGCTGGCGGCGCCGCTGGTGGTGTATCTGCAGGGCGATTTGGGCGCGGGGAAAACCACGTTTGTACGCGGCCTGCTGCGTGCGGCGGGCTATGGCGGGGCGGTGAAAAGCCCGACTTACGCTCTGGTCGAGTCTTATCCTTTGGCCGGTTTTACGCTGCATCATTTCGACCTTTACCGCTTTGCCTCGCCCGAAGAATGGGAAGATGCGGGTTTGGACGATTTGTTCGGCGCAGGCAGCATCTGCCTGATTGAGTGGCCGCAGCAGGGCGGCGGGTTTACGCCGCCTGCCGATGTGACCGTGGCGCTGGCGCACGAAGCAGGCGGCCGCCGCCTGAGCGTGACCGCCCATACCGAAACCGGCCGGAAAAGTTTGGAAGCATGGTGAAACTGACAAGAAGACAGATTGTCCGCCGGGGCGCGGGTCTTTTACTGGCGCTCACGCCGGTGTCCGGCGCATGGGCGAAAGCCGCACCCGCCGCGCAATTTACCGCCACCCGCATCTGGCCGGCGCATGCTTACACGCGGATTACCGTAGAAAGCTCGCGCGCGGTGAAATACCAGCATTTTACGCTGGAAAACCCGGGACGGCTGGTGGTGGACGTGGAAAACGCCCACATCAATACCGTATTGCAGGGGCTTTCCGGCAAAGTGCAGGGCAGCGATCCCTTTATCCGCAGCATCCGCGTCGGCCAGAGTACGCCGACAACGGTGCGGCTGGTGATTGATTTGAAGCAGAGCGTCAATCCGCAGGTATTTACGCTGGCGCCGGTGGGCGGTTTCAAACACCGCCTGGTCATCGACCTTTATCCGCAGGGCATGGATGCCGATGATCCGATGATGGCGCTGCTCAACAGCCATACCGCCGCCAACAATACGCCGCGCAAACCGTCTGCACCTGCGCCGTCCAAGCCGCAGCCCAAGGCTTCTGCGGGCACGCGTTCGGGCAGCCGCAAACCGGTTGTGATGTTGGACCCGGGGCACGGCGGCGAAGATCCGGGCGCGGTCAGCCCCAACGGTTTGCGTGAAAAAGACGTGGTGCTGTCGGTGGCGCGGGAAACCAAAAAACGCCTGGAAGCCTTCGGCTATACGGTTTATATGACGCGCGACGAAGACGTGTTTATCCCGCTGAACGTGCGCGTGGCCAAAGCGCGGGCGCGTAAGGCCGATTTATTTGTGTCGATACATGCCGACTCCTTTACCAGCCCGACCGCACGCGGTACCGGCGTATACATTCTCAACACCAAAGGCGCCACCAGCGCGGCGGCCAGATTTTTGGCGCAGACGCAGAATAATGCCGATGCCATCGGCGGCGTGCAGACCAGCGGCAACCTGCAGGTGGACAATACGATTTTGGACATGACGCAAACGGCTACGCTGCGCGACAGCCGCAAGTTGGCGCAGGCGGTGTTGGGCGAATTGGGCAAAATCAACAAGCTGCACAAAGGGCGGGTGGACGAGGCCAATTTCGCCGTATTGCGCGCGCCCGATGTGCCGTCGATTTTGGTGGAAACCGCCTTTATTTCCAACCCCATCGAAGAGCAGCTGCTTTCCAGCGCATCCTTCCGCCGCCAGTGTGCGGAGGCGATTTCCAACGGGGTGCGCCAATATTTGGGCAGCGCGGTATTGCGCCGCTGATGCCGGATGATGCCGTCTGAAAATGCAGGCTGCTGCGTTTTCAGACGGCTTTTTGGATTTCCGATTATGAACAAAGCCATCAGACAAGAGATTTTCGAGCGTTTCCGCGCGGAAAATCCGCATCCGACCACCGAATTGAATTTCCGCTCGCCCTTTGAGCTGCTGATTGCCGTATTGCTCTCGGCGCAGGCGACCGACGTGGGCGTCAACAAAGCCACGGAAAAGCTGTTTGCCGCAGCCGATACGCCGCAGGCCATGCTGGACTTGGGCTTGGAGGGCGTGATGTCTTATACGCAGACCATCGGCCTGTATAAAACCAAGTCCAAACACATTATGCAGACCTGCCGGATTTTGCTGGAACGCCACAACGGCGAAGTGCCCGCCGACCGCGAGGCTTTGGAAGCCCTGCCCGGCGTGGGGCGCAAAACGGCCAATGTGGTGCTGAATACCGCGTTCGGTATGCCCGTGATGGCGGTGGACACGCATATTTTCCGCGTTTCCAACCGCACCCGCATCGCGCCGGGTAAAAACGTGCGCGAAGTGGAAGACAAATTGATGCGTTTTATCCCGAAAGAATTTCTGATGGACGCGCATCATTGGCTGATTCTGCACGGCCGCTATACCTGCAAAGCCCTGAAGCCGCAATGCGGCGGCTGTCTGATTCAGGATTTGTGCGAATATCCGGCCAAGCTGATTCCTTAGGCCGTCTGAAAAAAGGCCGTCTGAAAAGCGCCGCTTTTGCGTGACGGCTGTTTCCATCAACAGCGTCGTTTTCAGACGGCATCGTCCGCGTCCCCAACCCTCTCCGCCGCGCCTGAGCCGCGCGGCCAGCCTAAAACACACATGAACCCCGTTACCTTCCCGCAAGCCGGAACATTCACCGCGCTGCCGCCTTTGTCGCTCTATATCCATATTCCGTGGTGCATCAAAAAATGCCCCTATTGCGACTTTAATTCCCACAGCATCAAAAACCTGCAAAACGGCCTGCCCGAAGCGGAATATGTCGAAGCCTTGCTCGCCGACCTGCAAACCGAGCTGCCCCATGTTTGGGGGCGGCCGGTAGAAACCGTATTCATCGGCGGCGGCACGCCCAGCCTGTTTTCCGCCGCCGCGATTGACCGGCTGTTGAGCGGCATCCGCGCGTTGGTCAAACTGCAACCCGAAGCGGAAATCACACTGGAAGCCAATCCGGGCACGTTTGAAACCGAGAAATTCAAAGGTTTTAAAGACGCAGGCATCACGCGGCTTTCCGTCGGCGTGCAGAGTTTCAACGATGAAATGCTCACCCGCCTAGGGCGCGTGCACAACAGCGGCGAAGCATTGGCCGCGATTGATACGGCTTTGAATCTGTTTGAAAAAGTCAATATCGACTTAATGTATGCGCTGCCGCACCAAACCGTTCAGACGGCCGTAAACGATGTGAACACGGCGATTGCCACCGGCGCAACGCATATCAGTGCCTACCACCTTACCATGGAGCCGAACACCGCCTTCGGCCACACCCCGCCGCAAGGCCTGCCGCAAGACGAAGCCGCATTGGATATTGAAGACGCGGTACACGCCGCGCTGGCCGCAGCCGGTTTCAAACATTACGAGACCTCCGCCTTCGCCAAAGCGGGCAAAGAATGCCACCACAACTTGAATTATTGGCAGTTTGGCGACTATCTCGGCATCGGCGCGGGCGCGCACGGCAAAATTTCCCACCACGACCGCATCGAGCGCACCGTCCGCCGCCGCCACCCGAGCGAATACCTTCAAGCCATGCAGAGCAACCCAAGCTCTGCATTGGAACGCAGAAACATTGCCGCCGCCGATTTGCCGTTTGAATTCATGATGAACGCCCTGCGCCTGACCGACGGCGTACCCGCCGCCATGCTGCAGGAGCGCACGGGCGTGCCCGCCGCAAAAATCATGGCGCAAATCGAAGCCGCCCGCAGAAAAGGCCTGTTGGAAAGCAATCCGACCGTATTCAGGCCGTCTGAAAAAGGCAGATTATTTCTGAATGATTTGCTACAGTGTTTCTTGTGAGTTATATTTTGAGGGTCGGTTGGGTGGTGTGGCAGATGGTGCCGCAGTCAAACCGGCCCTCCGAATATGAGCAAGGCTCAGGCCGTCTGAAAAAAGGATTGCATATGAAACCCGTTTTACTACTTTGCTGTTTGCTCGCCGCTGTTCCTGAGGCTGCCGCTCCGTCCGCTGCGCCTGACAAAGCGACTTTGAAACCGCCCAAGCTGAGCAAGCTTCAAGCGCCGGCGGGTTATCTGAAAACCGAGCGGCTGATGAACCGGCTGGCCGAAGATGCCGAGCGCGGGCAGGTGTTGTCGGAATACCGCACCCATGTCAAATATGTAGAAGAAAAAGTGCGTGAAAGAAGCAGCCTGCTGCGCGGCGGCAAGTTTACCAATCTCCACATCTACCGCGAAGAATACGACGATGACGGCAAACTGCTTATGCGCGAGCGCGAGCGTGCCAAAGAGTTTTTTCCGCCGCGTCCTTTGGACGAAGCAGTCAAACGCGCAAAATACGAAAAACGCCTGAAACTCGTCAAATCCGGTACAGGCAAAGCGCTGGTGTATGAGCATTGGGTGGACGGCAAATTGACCTCGGCCGATGTTATCCGGCTGTGGGAAGGCGTGCCCGAGAAATATTTGGACAACAACGATATCAAAGGCTTTTATCTCGCCTATGGTTTTGAAAACTACCGCCTGCACCAAGAGCTGTATGCTGCGGTAGACGAGCGGCAATATTCAAACGGCTATCTGGAAAGCCGCTTCTGGCGGGAGGCCACGGGCGACGTCCGCCGCGACATCACCCGCTATTATTACCCCGGCAGTAATCAAATACGCGACAACACCTATACCGAAGACGCATCGCCGGCATACAGCACCGCCTACCACCCCAACGGCGTATTGAGCATGGAAGCGGACTACGGCAGAGGCAAAAGCTGCAGCAGCGACCACCGCTGGTATAACGAGCAAGGGCAGCTCATCCGGCACGATTATTCCAAACCGGCCAAACAAGGCTGCCGCAATGTGCACGAAGATTACGAGAAAGGCCGCCGCTCGGTAACGGTGTACGGTGAAGACGGCAGAAGAGTGGTTGAAGAGCGCACAGGCGGCTGATTTGCGGATACTTTTTATCCGATGGTTTTTCAGACGGCAGGCATAGGGCAGGCCGTCTGAAAATTGCCCCGGATACGCGGATGGATACGCTGTCGTGCAAATAAGCCGCACAGCCTGACCGCATTGCCTATTGCCGCCCGGTATGACTTTGCGCTTAATTCCACTATAATTTCCACTTTGCGCCCCGAATGCGCCGCGATTTCATCATGCGGTCATCATTCGGGCGCAAAATACAACCATTTTAACAACCCCCGACAACCCGTTTATTCAGGAGAATATCATGGCGAAAACCATCATCCACACCGACAACGCCCCCGCCGCCATCGGCGCATACAGCCAAGCCGTGCGCGCGGGCGACACCGTTTACATGAGCGGCCAAATCCCTTTGGATCCCGCCACCATGACCGTGGTCGGCGAAGGCGATTTCCGCGCCGAAGCCGTGCAAGTGTTTAAAAACCTGCAAGCCGTAGCCGAAGCAGCCGGCGGCAGCCTGGGCGACATCGTGAAAATCAACGCCTATCTGACCGACTTGGGCAACTTCGCCATTTTCAACGAAGTGATGGCCGAATTTATCCCGCAGCCGTTCCCCGCCCGCGCCGCCGTCGGCGTGGCTTCGCTCCCCAAAGGCGTACAGGTGGAAGCGGAAGCGGTATTGGTGTTGAACGCCTAAGCCCGCAATCCGGCTGATACGCCTGTAGTTAACAAATTATTTTTAAATTTTCAGACGGCCTTGCGGCATTCAGGCCGTCTGAATACTGATACAAACGGACAATAATAAAACAATGGCACATTACGCAATCGGAGACATACAAGGCTGTTATGACGAGCTGGCCGCGCTGCTGGCGCTGCTCGGCTTCAACCACGGCAAAGATACGCTGTGGCTGACCGGCGACATCGTCAACCGGGGGCCGAAATCCCTGCAGGCGCTGCAATTTGCCATGCAGCATCCCGACAGCGTGCAAATCGTACTCGGCAACCACGACCTGCACCTTTTGGCCGTGGGTTGCGGTGAAGCATCCACCAAACGCAGCGACACCCTCGGGCAGATTCTGGCGCATCCCGACAGCGGCAAAATGCTGGAATGGCTGCGGCATCAGCCGCTGATGGTGCGCGACGGCCGCCATGTGATGGTGCACGCGGGCATTCTGCCGCAATGGCGCATCGAGCAGGCGCAGGATTTGGCGCAGGAAGTGCAGGCCGAGCTGCGGGGCGGCAAATACAAGAAATTTTTCGGCAAAATGTACGGCAACAAGCCGACGGCCTGGCACGACGCGCTCGAAGGCTACGAACGCCTGCGCCTGATTACCAATGTGTTCACCCGTATGCGCGCGCTGACTTATCTCAATGAGCTGGATTACGATTTCAAAGCCACACTCGACAAAATGCCGCTCTACCTGCGCCCGTGGTTCCGCGTGCCCGACCGGCAAAACCTCAGCCATACCGTTATCTTCGGTCATTGGTCGTCGCTGGGCTATATGAATGAAAACAACATCATTTCTCTGGATACCGGCGCACTGTGGGGCGGCCAGCTGACCGCCGTGGAGCTGAACACGCGCGAAGTCACGCAGGTTCAATCGCAAAGCGGTTTGGATTGGAAAACGGTGTTGCCGTAATCAGTTGCCTCAGCCACCTGTTGAATTTAAAAAGCCGTCTGAAAATCCGCACATCGCGTGTTTTTCAGACGGCTTTTCCGCTGACTCGTACTATAGTCGAATAACACAGAATGGGATAAGGCAGCGAAGCCGCAGACAGTACAGA